>CALGRR010000122.1 GCA_937880805.1 uncultured Clostridia bacterium | reverse complement strand
TTTAACCCCTGGTAGAACCAGGGGTTTATTTCCACACCTGAAGGCACCAATAAAAAAACGGCTTGTCATTCCGACAAGCCGTAATTTTTTTATTTTCCGCTTGCAACCTTGGGCGGTACTGCCGCCTTTTTGCGGTTGGGGTTTCTTTCAATAAGCGGTGCAACACCGTCATTAACGCAGTTTGCGGTTATGCAGACTCTTTCAATCGTCGGGTCAGAGGGTGCTTCATACATAATCGGCATAAGAACACCTTCAACTATTGAACGCAGACCTCTTGCTCCGGTTTTCTTTTCAAGAGTTTTTTCAGCTATAGCTTCAAGGGCAGTTTCATCAAAATCAAGCTCAACATCATCAATGGCAAAAAGCTCGTGATACTGCTTTGTGAGAGCATTCTTGGGCTGTGAAAGAATCCTGACAAGAGAATCCTTATCAAGCTCGGTAAGGCTGGTTATAACGGGAAGTCTGCCCACAAGCTCGGGAATAATTCCGAATTTAACCAAATCCTGCTGAATTACCTTGGAATAAAGATTTTCTTTTGCAAGCTCTTTCTTGCTTTTTACGGGAGCTTCAAAGCCGAGAGCCGAGCCGCCTATTCTTTTTTCAACAATCTGCTCAATGCCGTCAAAAGCACCGCCGCAGATAAAAAGAATATTTGATGTGTCTATCTGTATGAATTCCTGCTGGGGATGCTTTCTGCCGCCCTGGGGAGGAACATTCGCAACAGTTCCTTCGATTATTTTAAGAAGTGCCTGCTGAACGCCTTCGCCGCTTACATCTCTTGTTATTGAAGGATTCTCGCTCTTGCGTGCAATCTTATCGATTTCATCAACATAGATAATGCCTCTTTCGGCACGCTCTATATCAAAATCTGCAGCCTGGATAATACGCAGAAGAATGTTCTCAACATCCTCGCCGACATATCCCGCCTCGGTAAGTGTTGTTGCATCTGCAATAGCAAAGGGCACATCAAGAATTCTTGCAAGAGTTTGTGCAAGCATCGTTTTGCCCACACCGGTGGGGCCGAGCATCAGAATATTACTCTTCTGAATTTCAACATCGCTGTTTCTTCTTGCCGCAATTCTTTTATAATGATTATAAACTGCCACGCTGAGAGTTATTTTTGCACTTTCCTGCCCGATAACATATTCATCAAGCAAAGCCTTGATTTCTTTGGGTTTGGGAAGTGCATCGGTATCCAAGCCCGTGTTTCTTACCGAAGGCTCGGATTCTATGATTGAATTGCAAAGCTCAATGCATTCATTACATATATATACATTCGGACCTGCAATAAGTCTTTCAACCTGATCGTGTGTTTTTTTACAGAATGAACACACAGGCGAAGCCTTTGTTCGTCTTTCATCATCTCTGGGCATATTTGCCTCCTTAAGCCTTATCTGTGAGCAATAACCTTATCTACAAGGCCGTATTCCATTGCCTGCTCTGCGGTAAGGAAATTATCTCTTTCTGTATCTCTTGCGATTTCCTCAATGGATTTGCCGGTGTTTTCTGCAAGGATTTTATTGAGCTTTTCTCTTGTTTTGAGAATATGCTCTGCGGCAATCTGAATTTCTGTTGCCTGACCCTTTGCACCGCCGAGAGGCTGATGAATCATAACCTCGCTGTTGGGAAGAGCATATCGCTTGCCCTTTGCTCCCGATGAGAGAAGGAATGCACCCATTGATGCAGCCATACCCATACAGATTGTTGAAACATCGCACTTGATATACTGCATAGTATCGTAGATAGCCATACCTGCAGTAACTGAGCCGCCGGGGCTGTTGATATAAAGGCTGATGTCTTTTTCAGCATCCTGACCTTCAAGGTAAAGAAGCTGTGCGATAACAATGCTTGCGGTTGCGTCATTTACTTCATCGGAAAGCATAATTATTCTGTCATTCAGAAGACGTGAAAAAATATCATATGAACGCTCTCCGCGGTTTGTCTGTTCAACAACATAAGGTACCAATGCCATTTAAATCAAATCCTTTCTCCGCAATAAAAATTTGTTTCTTTTAAAAAATTACGGAATAAACCGGCGATTTTCACCGGTTTATTCCATCGCTCAATTTTAAGTATAGTACGCTTTCCGAATAATTATTCAGCAGCTTCCTCTTTCTTTGCAGCAGCCTTCTTGGTTGTTGTTTTCTTTGCTGCGGGCTTCTTTGCGGGAGCCTCTGCTTCTTCGCCTTCTGCTGCCTTCTTGGTTGTTTTCTTTGCTGCTGCTTTCTTTGCAGCGGGCTTCTTTGCCTTTGCACTGTCGATTACAAGCTTGATTGCATCCTGCTTTTCAAGCTCTGCTGCAACTGTTGCTTCGGGAACAAGCTCCTTGATCTTTGCAACATCAAGCTGATACATATCAGCCATCTTCTGATATTCTTCGTTGATTGCTTCTTCTGAAGCCTTGATGCCTTCAAGCTCAACAATCTTTTCAACAGCAAGGTCAATCTTAACCTCTGAAACTGCACGCTCTCTCATCTGGCTCTCGAAGGTTGCCTTATCCATACCCATATACATAAGATATGTGTCAAGGTCAATGCCCTGCTGACCAACTCTCTGTGCGAAAGAGCTGATGTTATCCTGAGCTCTGTTATCAAACATACACTCGGGAATTTCGCCCTCAACATTTTCGCAAAGAGCTTCAACAACAGCATCCTCGAATGCACGCTGTGCACTCTCGCTCTTTCTGTTGAGAATATCTTCTTCAACGCCCTTCTTGAGCTCTTCAACTGTTTCGTATTCGCCCATATCCTTAGCGAATTCATCGTCAAGCTCGGGAAGCTCCTTAACCTTGATCTCGTGAAGCTTAATCTTGAACACTGCATCCTTTGATGCAAGCTCGGGAGCATACTCTGCGGGGAAGGTTACGTTAACATCAAACTCTTCACCGATTGAGTGACCGATAATCTGCTCTTCAAAGCCGGGAATGAATGAGCCTGAACCGATTGTGAGGCTGTATTTTTCAGCCTTGCCGCCGTCAAAAGCAACACCGTCAACAAAGCCTTCAAAATCGATAACGGTGATGTCGCCGTCTTTTGCTGCTCTGTCGTCAACATCAACCATTCTTGCGCCTCTTTCAAGCATATGCTCGATTTCGTGGTCGATTTCTTCTTTTGTAACTGCTGCTTCGGTCTTTTCAGCGGTAAGACCCTTGTATGCTTTAAGTGTGATTTCAGGCTTAACTGTTACGTTGAATGACATAACTACGCCTTCTTCTTTGCTCATTGACTTAACGTCAACATCCTTGGGCTGGTCAACGGGAATGATGCCTGCCTCATCATAAGCAGCCTGAACTGCTTCGGGGAAAACGATTTCAAGAGCATCCTCAAAGAAAACTTCCTTGCCGTAAAGCTTCTCAATCATCTGAAGAGGAGCCTTGCCCTTACGGAAGCCGGGGATAACGATTGACTTTCTCTGATTGAGATAAGCCTTCTGGATTGCAGCTCTGAAATTCTCTGCTGAAATTGAAATTTCAACTGCATAGGTGTTTGCTTCTGTTTTGTTTGCTGATACTAAGCTCATTTGAATTCCTCCGTTTGCTATTTTAACGGGTAAATTATAGCAAATTATTTTTTAAATTTCTATATATATTTATATTTTCTTATATTGTGTGCAATTTCACATAAATTTTCCAAAACTTTTGGTCATATTGCTGAGTTTTCGGGTATATGAGCAGGGCAAAAACCCAAAAAATCGCTTGAAATCAGTGAAAATTTAATTCCGTCGGATTCTCCCGTAAACGCTGTTGCGTGAGAATATGAATGAAGATGGCCGTAATAGCATCTCTTTATTCCCTCTTCAACAAGCACATTATAAATCTCATCGCATTTCTGGGTTTGATTTATAGGAGGATAGTGAAGAAAAACAACCGGCTCAAGACCCGTTTCCTTTGCGGCGGCTATTGACATTTTAAGCCTGCCCGCTTCACGCAGAACAACCTTTTTATCGGCATCTGTTTCGGCGTCAAAAAACCATCCTCTTGTGCCGCAAACAGCAATATTGCCAACCGCATAAGCGTTATTGAAAAGGATGCTCAAAGAGTCAAGCGAATGCTCTCTGAAAAAGTCATCGGCCTTTTTCTTTGTTGCCCACCAATAATCGTGATTGCCTTTCAGAATTATTTTTTTGCCGGGAAGTGAATCAAGGAATTTAAAATCCTCATATCCCTCATCCAGATTCATACACCAGGATATATCGCCAGCAAGAACAACCGTATCATCTGCACCGACAAGCTTTTCCCAATTATTTTTCAGCCGCTGCTCATAATCCTTCCAGCCCGTGAAAACATTCATTGACTTGCCCGTAGCAATTGAAAGATGCGGATCTCCGATTGCAAAAAGAGCCATAGAAATATCCTTTCCTGAAATAATTCCGTTCCTTCCGTAAATAATAAGAACACGGATTTAATCCGAAAAAACAAAAGGAGAACGGTCAAAATGAATAAAGAGATTAGCGAAATCACTTGCTTTGCAAAAAACTGCGTTTATCACAAGGGTGAAACCGCCTGCACTGCGGGCACAATCGAGGTTGGCAATTCATCCGCCTGCAGAAGCGGTGAAACACAGTGCTCAACCTTTAAAATGAACAGCGATTGCACCGACGGCCATTGCTGTAATTAAATATTGAGCATATCGAAAACAACCTGCTCCATGCTGTCCTTTGAGCAGCAGCCGTTGAATCTCACAGCCTTATCTCTGAGATTTGCAAGCTGCTCGGGGCAGCTCTTGCCCGTTACGCTTGCAAGACGCTCAACCATTTCAAACTCATCAAGACCTGCATTTTCACCGTCAACAGCTTCAAGCACGGCTGCACTGAATTTGAATGGGCTTGCGGTTGAAGCGATAACTGCGGGGGTGTTGTCGCCGCTTTCCGCCTTATAGTCATAGTATACCTTAACGGCAACTGCTGTATGTGTATCGCAAAGATAACCCTTTTCTTTGAAAATCTTTGAAATGGTTTCTTTGGTTTCGTTATCGTCGCAGCAGCCTGCGGCAAACTGAGCCTTGATGCTTTCAAGTGTTTCTGCATCAACCTCATACTTACCTTCTGAAGAAAGCTTGCTCATCCAGTCGCAAACCTTTTCGCTGCCCGCAACCGAGCAAAGAAGTCTTTCAAGGTTGCTTGAAATAAGAATATCCATTGAAGGAGAAATTGTTGTGAAGAATTCGCGGTTTCTGTTATATACACCGGTTGTGAGGAACTCGGTAAGAACAGAGTTGCTGTTTGAAGCACAGATAAGCTTCTTTATGGGAAGACCCATTTCCTTTGCATAATAGGCAGCAAGAATGTTGCCGAAGTTTCCGGTGGGAACAACAACATTGATTTCATCCCCTGCCTTGATTTCGCCGTCTGCAAGCAAATCGCAGTAAGCCGAGAAATAATAAACAATCTGAGGAACAAGTCTGCCCCAGTTGATTGAGTTTGCAGAAGAAAATGCCTTTCCGTTTTCGGCAAGCTTTGCAGCTATAGCCTTATCTGTGAAAATCTTCTTAACGCCGCTTTGTGCGTCATCAAAGTTTCCTTCAATCGCACAAACTGAAACGTTGTTGCCCTCCTGGGTGCACATCTGAAGCTTCTGCATGGGGCTGACACCGTCGCTGGGATAGAAAACAAGAATTCTTGTGTTTTCAACATCCTTGAAGCCTTCAAGAGCAGCCTTGCCGGTATCGCCCGAGGTTGCAACAAGAATAACAATTTCAGTTCCCTTTGCAGCCTTGCCGCTTGCAACAGTAAGAAGGCGGGGAAGAATCTGAAGAGCCATATCCTTGAATGCGCAGGTAGGACCCTTGAAGAGTTCAAGAATATGCACGCCATCCTCAAGCTTTGCAAGAGGGGCAACTTTTTTATCTGAAAAACCGGTTTCATAGGCTCCTCTTACGCAACCGTCAAGCTCTTCGGCGGTAAAATCGGTGAGAAAAAGTGAAAGAATTGACTTTGCTCTGCCGATATAATCGAGCGAAGCAAGCTTTTCAATTTCACCGAGTGAAACTGCGGGAAGAGCTTCAGGCACAAAAAGACCGCCCTCTGCGGAAATACCCTTTGTTATTGCCTGAGAAGCACTTACTTTGATTTCGGGATTTCTTGTACTTACATAATTCATCAAAATCATCCTTTGATTAAAAAATTCAAATTATTATAACATAAAAAAACAGATTTGTAAAATAAATTTTAGTTTTAAAAAAACTATCTGCACTATAAACACAGCACTATACGCAAATATACTGTTGCAAAAAAGCAAAAGCACTTGCCGAGAACTAAATACTTGTGTAAAGCTATATTACTTTACATTGTCGCTTTGTTTGCTTGTTTCAATCGTTTTTCTTTTCTTCCCCGCCCTGACGCTTTGTCATTAAGCGATTAAACTTCCTTAATTATCAAGGCTTTGCGTTTGCAGTGTTATTATTAACTCTGCTTTTTGAACGTTTGCTGTTCAGGCACCGTCAAAGCTTATATCTGACCGATTTGTAAAGTAATTTTACTTTACAGAAGTTTTAAAAACACCGCTCAGCCGTTAAAAGCATTTTCAATATAATTTATTTTTGAAAGAGTATTATCGTCATTCAGATAAACTTCGCAAACATCAAATTGCATTTCTCCGCTGTATTTTGTGTATGAAACATAAAACTGTGCGGTAAGATACATTTTCTTCTGCTTGATTTCATCCACAGCTTCCATAGGTCTTGACTTTGTTGAAACATTTCTTGCCTTAACCTCAACGAAAAATATTTTTCCGTTTTTGGATGCTATAAGGTCTATTTCACCGAAACGGCAGGAATAGTTTGAGTTGAGAATATCGTAGCCTCTGTCACGAAGAAATCTTGAGGCATATATTTCACCCCATACGCCCGATTTATTCTTTATCATTTTTTCTCACCGATAATATTTTTGAGGAAGGTAAGGCGGTGATGCTCTGAAATTCCGTGCTCTGCAAGCATTTCATAATGCAGCTTTGTGCCGTAGCCCTTATGCTTTGCAAAGCAATACTGCGGCATTTTTTCATCAAGCTCAAGCATATATCTGTCCCTGCTTACCTTGGCAAGAATTGATGCCGCCGCAACGGAGGGGCTTTTTGCATCGCCCTTTACTATTGTTTCGCCGTCTATTGAAAGTGCGGGCATTCTGTTGCCGTCAACAAGAGCGTAATCCGCAGGTATATCAAGACCTTCAACCGCTTTTTTCATAGCCGAAAAGGTTGCCTGAAGAATATTTATTTCGTCAATCACCTTTTCATCCTCGCTTGCGATTGAGTAGCTGATTGCCTTTTCTTTTATTATATCGAAAAGTGCATCTCTTTTCTTTTCGGAAAGCTTTTTGGAATCGTTAAGCCCTTCAATTTCACAATCCTCGGGCAGAATAACCGCCGCAGCAAAAACGGGACCCGCAAGCGGACCTCTGCCTGCCTCATCAACACCGCAAACAGCTTTGTATCCTTTTAATGCAGCATTTTTTTCATATGTATAATCCATATTTCCTCCTAAAACTAATGCTGCATCAAACTGACGCAGCATAGGTAAATATTAAAGAAACTGTTTATCGATAACCTCATTGATAATATCATAAAGATACTGCAAGCTGAAATCGGATGTTTTGCTTATAACTCCGTGCTTTGAAGCAAGCTCCTCTGTGTAGTCTGAAAGCGGATAAATTCTTATATTGGAATAATTGTATCCGTAATGGGTAACAACGCCCGAAAACTTAACATTTTCAATGGTTATTTCGCCCGAAGTGTTATTCTTCACCGCTTCAAAATTAAGCATACCGCCGAGCATTCGAGGGCCTCTGTTCTGTGCGGAAATGAAATTTCCGAGTGAATAGGCAACAAGAGTTTTTCTGCCGTCATTATTAACTATATATTCAACGGGCTGGATAACGTGGGGATGTGTTCCGATTATAACATCCGCACCCCACGAAGCAAGCTTTTCGGCAAGCTCTCTCTGTGCATCGGTGGGTTCGTGGGTATATTCATTTCCCCAATGAGCATTAACAATAACAACATCCGCCGTTTCTCTCGCCTTCATTATTCTTTGCTGAAGCACATTTTCATCCGCCGCACGCACAAGAATAACCTCGGTATCACCGGGCAGGCTCAACCCGTTGGTTGATTCGGTAAATCCGAGATAGGCGATTTTAACACCGTTCACCTCATTCATCGGAATAGCCGCAAAATCATCGCTGTTGAGATAAGCTCCGGTGGTAATCGCCTTTTTTTCTTTCCAGAAGTTTATTGCCGAAATGAGCCCTTTTTCGCCGCAATCCACCGAATGGTTGGTTGCGATATTGAAAACATCAAAGCCTATATCAAGCATCTCTTCACCGACCTCAACGGGCGAATTGAACTGCGGATAGCTTGAAACATTGTGTTCGGTTGAAATAATTGTTTCCTGATTAAGAATAGCCACATCGGGCTTTTCAATCAAATCGGCTACCTTTTCATAGTCATATGAAAAATCATAGCCGCTGCTCGTTCTTGCTGCCGCCTGCTCATAAACAGTATCGTGAATAAGATTATCACCAACCGCAACAAAGCTTACCCTTGAAAAAAGCTCCTGCTGCGAGGTTGTTGTTTCAGGGTCAGCACCCGGCTTTGCATTACTGCTTATTCCCAAGCCGTCATTCCTGCTGAAGAAGATTACCGCAAGGGCGATAACATCAACCGCAAGCACAACGGCAAGAAATATTGCCATTTTCTTTCTCATACCTATTCTCCTTTTTTCGGAGTTAAATCAATCCAGCGTTATTTTTCCGAGCTTGCCGCTTCTGTATTCATCAAGAAGCATAACGGCGGCTCTTTCGGTATCATACTCGCCTTTTCTTAAAAGCATTCCTCTTTTTGCCGCTATCATTTCAAGCAGCACATAGGGCTCTTCTATATCTTCAAAATCGGTTATTTTATATCTTTCCGCAAGGCGGTCGGGATAATTCTTCTGCATAACAACAAGCAGACGCACCGCAATCTCCTGCGAATCAAGAATTTCATCCTTGACGGAGCCTATAAATGCAAGCTTGAAGCCGACTTCGGGGTCTTCAAACTTGGGCCAGAGCACACCCGGAGTATCAAGAAGCTCAATGCCCGAGCCTATGGCAAACCATTGGTTGCTGCGTGTTACGCCGGGCTTATCTGCAACCTTTGCACGGTTTTTGCCCGCCATACGGTTAATAAACGAGGATTTTCCCGTGTTGGGAATTCCCACTACCATAACACGCAAAGCCTTGCCGCCCATACCTTTTTCGGTGTTGGCTTTTATTTTTTCTTTCAGAAGCTCTCTTACCGCACCCTGAAATTTTTCAAGACCCTTTCCGCTTCTGCAATCAACGGGCAAGGCAACAATTCCTTTGCTTTCAAGCTCTTTGATTTTTCTTGCGGTTGCCTTATCATCGGCAAGGTCACATTTATTGAGCAAAACTATTCTGGGCTTTGCTCCCACAATTTCATCAAGTTCGGGGTTTCTGCTGCTTTCGGGTATTCTCGCATCAACGATTTCGCACACCGCATCAACCAGCGAAAGGCTCTCTTTAATTAATCTTCTGGTTTTCGCCATATGGCCGGGAAACCAGTTAATCGAAGTCTTAGGAAAACTTTTTTCTTCATTACTCATTTTTATCACTTCCTTTTTTATTTTCTATTAAAATACTTTTCTGCATAAAAACTATTATCTTTTAACATTAGTTTCCACTTTTTTTATTTCATTTTTAAATTGCTTCATAGAAATTAAAAAACTAATAATTCCCGAAATAATTGCAGGAACAATACTTATTAATAATTGAATCCATAAACTACTATTCATTATTTTCTTCACCTCTTTAATTTATTTTTCCTTCAAATTTATAAATTAGTTTTCGCCATATCAGTCATACGCACATGATATCCATTTTTTTCGTAGAACTTAATTGCACTCTCATTATAAGCAAAAACTCCCAAAAGAATATCTTTACACCCTATAGATTTTAAATAATTTTCCATTGCATTTAATAATTTAGTTCCTATACCGCTTGAACGATTATTTTTTGAAACTATCAATTCTGTTATTCTACCTCGCTTTGGTGCTTTAAATTCATAAGTTTCTTCAGCATCATTATTTATTAATCCAATTACAAGTCCTACAATATTGTTTTCTTCTTTATATAGCAAAATTTTACCATTACATTTTTTGATTTCATCCATTGTTTTTTTAAAATATGACTCTCTAAATTCATTAGTTAATATATTATATCCTTCTAAATCTATATTTTGAATATGTTCTTGTAGTTCAACTAATAAATCTTTAATGTGCTCATCATATTTTTTATCGTATTCTATTATCATAATTTTCACCTTCTTATATAAAAGTTTTTCATATTCTTCCATTACCCCATATTTTTAATTTTTTTTATAAAAAACTATCTAAAATATGTAAAAAGAATTTAAGATTTTTTCTTTATTTATAAGGCTTCGAAGTAATTTTTTCTTATGCTTCCATTACCCATTGAACCGTCATATTCTCATTCATAGTCGTCTATCTCAAAATCTCCGAAAGGCATCATTCTGAAAAGTGCCTTTCCCATAATGTATTCTTCTCTTATAAGACCTACTCTGCGGTCACGGCTGTCGGTTGAAGCATTTCTGTTATCACCCATAACGAAAACATAGCCTTCGGGAACGGTTACGGGATTATAAAAGCTCTCTCTGTCATAAGTGGGCTCGGCAATATAGGGCTCATCAAGTGCAACACCGTCAACATAAACGATGCCTGCATTAAAATCAATATCAACCGTCTGACCCTCTGTTGCAATTATTCTCTTAACAAGAACATCCTCAACGCTGTTGGGCTGGCAGGTAACAACAATGTCGCCGTATTCGGGCTCATCAATAAATGCCGAAAGAATTATTCTGTCGCCGTTGTGAAGAGTGGGATACATTGAGTTGCCAACCACACCAACTGTTCTGAACAGAAAAATAAATGACACTGCAACCGCTATAACAGAAGTTGCCACTATTGAAACAAAATCATAAATACCGTTGCTTTTTTCTTTTTCTTTTTTGACGGTTTTGTTTTCTTCTGTCATAAGTATCACTTCCTTGTTAATTTAAATCATAAATATCCCAATCCGAAGCGGGATAAAATCTGAAAAGTGCTTTTCCGAGCACATAGTGAACATCTATCATACCTATTTTGCCCGAGCGGCTGTCGAGTGAATCGTTTCTGTTATCGCCCATAACAAAAATTTCGTCTTTTCCTACCGTTACGGGAAATTCAACATCATAACTGAGCGTTGTTTTTTCGGCAATATAGGGTTCATAGATTTCTTTGCCGTTAACAAAAACCCTGCCCTCTTCAAAATCAATATCCACCGTATCGCCCTCAACGCCTATAACTCTTTTTATTATAGGAACATTTCTTTCCCACGGCTGGTTTACAACAACTATATCTCCTCTTTCAAGGTTCACGGTTACTCCCGAAACGGCAAGCCAATCGCCGTTCTGAAGAGTGTTGTTCATTGAATCGCCGTCAACTCCTACAACTCTGAAGGCAAGAGCAAAAATCAGAAACACCGTTATAATTGCACCTTTAAGAGAATCACACGCATCATATATAACGGAAGCAAAGGTGCCCGCTTTTTTCTCATTATCAAATTCAACCCAGAATTCTTCGATTTTTCTCACAAGCACACTCCTTCCGATTTCTATTTATGTAATTAATTTATAAAATAACAATAAAGGTGTAACAACCGCAAAATTGTTACACCCTCAATGTCAATTATCTGATCTCTTCCTTAACCTTAGCTGCCTTACCAACTCTGTCTCTGAGGTAGTAGAGCTTGCTTCTGCGTACACGGCCGTGTCTTACAACTTCAACCTTTGCAACGTTGGGAGAATGAACAGGGAATACTCTTTCAACGCCAACGCCGTAGGAAAGACGACGAACTGTGAAGGTCTTTGAAACGCCTGCGCCCTTGATAGCGATAATTGTGCCTTCGAAGAGCTGAATTCTTTCTTTGTCACCTTCGCGAATCTTTACGTGAACCTTAACGGTATCACCGATTTCGATTGCGGGAACTTCGGATTTGAGTGAATCCTGTGCAATGAGTTTGAGTGCATCCATTTTAATTTTCCTCCAAATTTTTTCAGATGTTCGTAACTGCCTGCAGAAAGAGGAACACCCGCTTTAATGTTATTGAGGTGAATTCCCTTCACCTCAGTGCATTAAACCCCGTCTTTTGAATGACGGCACAAATGCGAATAGTATATTAACATATTATTTTAAATAATGCAAGTGTTTTTTTGATTTTTTGAAAAATAATTTTTATTCAAAAACCGAGAGGTCTGAACAGAGAAGCTTTGTTCTTGATATTGTGTTCTTTTCGGGTTCTGCCGCAAATTCGGCAAAAAGAGCATTCATAAGCAGGTCCGCGTTAAGGTTAACGGAGTTGCCCGCCGCAAGAACGGTTTTTGTTTCAACCTTGTTTCCGCTTGCTCTGCATTCAAAAGAGCGAATCATTTCGCAAAGGTTAACGGTTTTTATTCCCCTCTTGCTTCTTTTTTCGGCATTGAGAACACCCGAAGCTATAACGCTTTCTGCTCCCGCCGCAAAGCCTTCTGCCTCGCCTTCGCTTGAAAACTCGGTTGCTATTTCATATTCTGCCGCCGCAATCTCATTGGATTTGCATTTGGGCTCAAGAACATCAACAATTCTTATTCCCTCGGGCATTACCGAATCAAGTCTGCTTTTTATCTCATCAAACGACATATCGTCATTTTCAATGCGTATATCCATAGGCTCTCTTTTGCCCTCCTGACCGAGAGGAAGGGGCATAAGAAAGGTCATATAAGGATGGGGATTGAAGCCCTCGGTATACCAAAGCGGGATTTCAGCTCTTCTCACGGCACGGGTCATACAACGGTTCATATCAAGATGCGATATGTAAATTGCCAGACCGCTTTTTTCAAACCATATTCTGGCTGATTTCATTGCACACACCCCCGTTAAGTCTGTTTGCACCGCAGCCCGCACATTTTTCGCGGCAGCTTGCTGTTGTTTCTCCCTTATGAGCTTTTTTGCTTTCATTCACAAGGAATTTTTTTGTTACGCCGTAGTCCATATGATCCCACGGAAGAATTTCTTCATAGTCACGCTTTCTTGCGGTATAGAAGAACGGATCGATGCCGAGCTCTTCAAACGCTTCAAGCCATTTTTCTTTATCGAGATGCTCTTCCCAACCGTCAAACTTGCAGCCTTTTTTCCAGGCAAGCTCAATAACATCGGCAAGTCTTCTGTCGCCTCTTGCAAAAACGCCTTCAAGGAAGCTGGTCCAGGGCACATGGCGTGAAACGTTCACCTTTCGGGTTTTGACGCAGGATATAAGATAATTCTGCTTATCAATAAGCACATCGGGCTTATCCTGAGGCTCCCATTGGAATGGAGTGAAGGGTTTGGGCACAAGTGAGGCAACGCTGACACTTACGCTGACGCTCTTGCCTTTGGGTTTATTTTCATTTTTATAGTATTCATCAACAACCGCCTGGGCAAGATTTGCAATGCCCGCAATATCCTCTTCGGTTTCTGTGGGCAAGCCAATCATAAAATAAAGCTTAACCGCAGTCCAGCCGCCCGCAAAAGCCTGTGCGGCAGTTGTAAGCACCTCTTTCTCGGTTATATTCTTATTTATAACATCACGGAGTCTTTGCGTGCCCGCTTCGGGAGCAAAGGTGAGCCCGCTTCTTCTTACGGCATTAAGCTGCTCCATAAGCTCCTTGGGAAAATTATCGGCACGCAGAGAAGGCAGAGCAATGTTTATTTTCTGCTCTATTGTCCACGGCAGCATATTTCTGATTAATGTTTCAAGACCTCTGTAGTCGCTTGTGCTGAGTGAGCAAAGCGAGATTTCATCATAGCCCGTTTTATCGCATATTGAACGGCACTGTGCCTCAACTGCGGCGGGAGATTTTTCTCGCAAAGGTCTGTTGATAAATCCTGCCTGACAGAAGCGGCAGCCTCTTATGCAGCCTCTGAAAATTTCAACGGTTGTTCTGTCGTGAACAACCTCAAGAAACGGAACAACAAAATCAGAGGGTGAATACATTGAATCAAGGTCGGCAACATTTCTTTTTTCAACCTTTTCGGGTGCACCGCAGGTTGCGGTTACTGATTTAACGGTGTTATCATCGTTATATTCAACCTCATAAAGCGAAGGCACATAAACACCTTTTATCTGTGCCGCCGCTTCAAGAAATTCTTTTTTTGTTGCATTCTTTGCCTTATATTCCTTGAGCAAATCAATAAGCTCAACGGTTACCTCTTCACCGTCACCGGGAAGAGTTATATCAAAGAATTCTGCCATAGGCTCTGCATTGCAAACGCAGGTGCCGCCGGCAACAACAATGGGGGTGAGCGAGGTTCTGTCTTTTGACCTTACGGGCAAGCCTGCCAGATCGAGCATATTGAGCACATTGGTGTAGCTCAGCTCATACTGCATTGTGAAACCTATGAGGTCAAATTCCGCAATACTGTCGCCGCTTTCAAGTGCGTAAAGCGGAATGTTATTTTCACGCATCACCTTTTCCATATCAACATCGGGGGCAAAAACTCTTTCGCACCAGGCATCCTCACGGGCATTCACA
The DNA here is from genome assembly GCA_937880805.1 of uncultured Clostridia bacterium. Classification (GTDB taxonomy): domain Bacteria; phylum Bacillota; class Clostridia; order Oscillospirales; family Acutalibacteraceae; genus CAG-177. The sequence continues at coordinate 5,838 of CALGRR010000122.1, read as the reverse complement.
AGGCCGTAAAGAATCTTCATTCCGAGATGCGACATTCCGATTTCATATGTATCGGGGAAGCAGAAGGCATATCGGATATCAACCGAATTTTTATCTTTTACAACGCTGTTAAGCTCTCCGCCCGTGTATCTGCCGGGCTTCTGAACTTTAGGCAGAAACTTTTCTATTTCTTTGGGATACATAGATTTTCTCCTAACAAATAATTATATCCCGTATATAATAACATATAATTTCCGAAAAATCTACAGTTTAATATTGCCCTTTTCTTTTTTATTCAAAAAGGTGATAAACAAAAGATACGCGGTCACAAGGGCAAGAGTTATGTTTCCCGTTGCGGCTGTTATAAAAACCGAAATCACCGTCATGGGAATAAGCACCGCAAAGGAAACCGTAAATATAATCCTCTCGCATTTTTCCTCTTCAAAAAGCATCTCGGCAGCACAGCGGAGTATGTTTCCGCCGTCAAGCGGAATGCACGGAATCAGATTAAAAACACCTGTCATCAGGCTTATGATTGCCGCAGTTTTTACTGATTCATTGATTGCTGAAATTGCAAAAAAGAATAATGCAAGCAAAAAATTTGCCGCAGGGCCGCAGGCATAAACTGCAATTTCCGCCCTTCTGCCGAGATTTGCACCGAGCTGCCGTTCAAGCTTTATGCCGTAAAAAGAAAGCTTTACCGATGCGGGATGCTCGCCGAAAATAAGCAGGCAGGCGATATGTGCCGCTTCGTGAATAATACAGCAAAAAAGAGCGAGCGCCGCAAGCCCGCTTTCATCAACCACCAGCATCAGCGTTATGCAAAGTGCAAAATAAACATCAACGCTGAATTCCGTTTTTCCGAGATTAAGCTTCATCGGAATACAGAAGAATTTCGGGGTCCACTCTTATTCCGTTGATTCTCACTTCAAAATGCAGGTGAGGACCCGTTGACCAGCCGGTTGAGCCAACCAGACCTACGGTTTCGCCCTGCCTTATAACATCGCCCTCATTAACATAGATTTCGGACATATGGCAATAATAGGTTTCAAAGCTTTCGGAGTGACGCATAAGAACATATTTGCCCCATACATCGCTCTCACCCGTTTTCACAATCTCGCCGTAAAAGGATGCCGCTATCGGCGTTCCCTCTTCCGCAGCAAGGTCAAGCCCCGTATGAAATCCGTAATTGCCCGAAACGGGATTGGTTCTGTAGCCGAATTTTGAGGTTATTCTTGCATTTTCAAGCGGCATAGCGGGCTTTGCATTTACGCTGTAGGGTGCAAAAGAGGTTCCCTTTGCGGCAATCCCGCTTTTCATATCGCCCCCGCCCGAGCCTTCGGGAAGAATTTCGCCAACGGCAACCGTTTCGCCCGTTTCATCGCTTATGACCTCATATGATTCAAGCGAGGGAACAAACTTTTCTTCATTCGCACTTTCGGTTTCTTTCTCTGCGGGTGCAATAACAAGCTGTGCGGCATTTTTCAAATCCTCTGCAATCTCGCCTGCAGACATATCGTTTTTCATTATGTTTCCGAAATCCGCTTTCATTGATTCATATGCCGAAGAGCTGATTTTTGAAACCGCAAAAACCCCGCCCGCAATTATTATGCTCAGCACAGCCTGAAGCAGAATAAGCCTTATGAGATAATCTGTTTTGTTTTTGGGCTGTTTTTTCTTTTTTATCGGCTCCTCATCGGGAAAGCTGAAACGGCTTCTGTATTCTTCACGCTCTTTCCGCCCCGTTGACGGATACTGATATTCATATTCCATTCTGATTCCTCCGTTTTACTTTTTAATTCTATTTTTATGTAGAAAAAACGGCAGGTATGATAAAAAAGAAATCACTGAAACTAAACCGAGAAGTTATTGCTTGCTGAAAGAAAATAAAATATAATTCAGTTAAAGAAAACTTTTGCGGAGGTTATTTTATGAGTATAGATAAAGATTTGGTCGGCAAGCAGATTGCAATGCTTCGTGCCCGAAAGAAAATGACACAGACTGAATTGGGAGAACGCCTTAATATATCTTATCAGGCGGTCAGCAAATGGGAGCGTGGCGAAGCACTTCCCGACATCTGCATTCTTCCCGAGCTTGCTCACACCCTTGAAACAACCGTTGATAATCTGCTTTGCTGCTTTCAGCATAATTTTTCCTACAGAGGAACAATCAAGGTTTCGGATATGATTGAGGGAATAAACTGCTTAAAAAGAATGGGTGAGCTTCTGGGTAAGGATAATCAGATTTATTTATCTGCCGTTAACGGAATCAACGAATCGATGAACACGGATATTGAAAATGCCTTTACCGATGACTATATTTTTGAAGCCTTTGTTGCAGAGGCAATAATTCAGAATATAGCCCTCGGAATGTATGTTGATATTACGGATATAAACAGGAATTTTAAGCATAAGCATTTTTCTGAAATTGTTTGCAAATATGCCAAAGAACACAATATGATATAAAAATATCGGCAAGGAGCTAAATCCTTGCCGATTCCTTTATATCTCTGCAATTATCTGCCAATAATCATAAGAATAATACTTTGTCAGTCTTTCATTGGCATCATCAACGCTTTTGAAATATTCTTTTGTAAAGCCGTTTTCGGGGTCTGCATACATACCCCAATTAGCAGCTTCGCTCACGCTCGGAAAATATTTATCCCAAAGCAGCCTGCTGCCCGCATTCTTATTGAAATTCAGATATTGCCAATCGGATTTGAGCGAATCACGGAGCTTGATATAATCATTTTTCAGCTCATCAAGCTCTTTCTGAGGGCACTGACCCGCCGAATAATATTCCGCCCTAACTTTTATGCTTTCAGTCATTGCAATATATTTTGACATTCTCAATGCGAGCTGCTTATCGCTCAGTTTTTCAAGTTTCACTCTATTCACCATTCGTCGCTTTCATCAATCAGCACGGCGTGTGCACAGCGTATGCCGTCAACCGCCGCCGAAACTATTCCGCCTGCATAGCCCGCACCTTCACCGCAAGGATAAAGACCTCTGACCTCGCTCTGATAAAGCTCGTCACGAAGAATTCTTACGGGTGCGGAGGAGCGTGTTTCGGGAGCAGTCAGCACACCGTCGGCAAGTGCAAAGCCGTTAAGGCTCCTATCCATTTTAACTATCGCCTGAGCCATAACATCCGTAACCTTTGAAGGAAGTACCTTGCGTATATCGCCCGGAGTTACACCCGTTGCACAAGTGGGTTTAACATATGAAAGCTTTGTTGACGGCGTATTGTTGAGAAAATCGCCGATTGTCTGGCAGGGTGCACTGTAGTCCCCTCCGCCAAGCTCAAAAGCTGTTTTTTCAATTTTTCTCTGAAGCTCAATGCCTGCAAGAGGGTGGTCGCTGCCGAAGTGCTCGGGCTCAATGCCAACAAGCAAGGCGGCATTTGAGTTTTCGCCGTCACGGGCATATTCGCTCATTCCGTTAACAACAACGTGACCCTCCTCCGATGCTGCGGCAACAACCGTACCTCCCGGGCACATACAGAAAGTATAAGCACCTCTGCCGTGTTCGGGGTGGCAGGCAAGCTTATAGTTTGCGGCACCCAAAGCGGGATGACCTGCAAACGAGCCATACTGTGCCTTATCAATCATTTCTCTGGGGTGCTCAATACGAACACCGACAGAGAAGGGCTTCTGAATGATTTTTATTCCTCTTTTATAGAGCATTTCAACGGTATCCCTTGCCGAATGACCGATGCAAAGAAGAAGCGTATCGGTTTCAATATCCTCGCTTCCGCCGTCCGGCTTTTGGCAGGTTATGCCCTGAATCACTCCGTTTGCAATAATCAAATCGGTAAGCTTCCAGCCGAAACGCACCTCGCCGCCGAGTGAAATGATTTCTTCACGGAAAGCCTTGACAACAGCACCGAGCTTATCAGTTCCTATATGAGGCGTTGCCGAATAAGCAATTTCTTCGGGTGCACCGTGATTAACAAGCTCTTCAACAACCTTGCGGCAAAGCGGGTCTTTGATGCCCGTGGTGAGCTTGCCGTCTGAAAAAGTTCCCGCACCGCCCTCGCCGAACTGAACATTGCTTTCGGGATTGAGCTTTCGGGTAAGCCAGAAGCTGTTAACATCTTTTGTTCTGGTGTCAACATCCGCCCCTCTTTCAATAACAAGAGGCTTCAGACCTGCCCTTGCAAGAATAAGTGCGGCAAAAAATCCTGCGGGTCCGAAGCCCGCAATAACGGGCCGCAGAGTGCTTGTTCTTCTGATTTCAGGCATTTCATACCTATAAGGTATTTCTTCCGCAACCTTTGAATTCTTTGAATGTGCTATAACAGAGCTTTCATCTCCGTCAACCTCAACACAAACATTATAAACAAAGAAAACATTATCTTTTTTTCTGCTGTCAACCGCTTTTTTGGAAACAGTCAGCGATTTTATTTTATTCTCCCCGCAACGCAGAGCTTTTGCCGCCGCACGGCGGAGTGCTCCCTCGTCGCTGTCGAGAGGCAGTTTAATTTCGTTAATTCTAATCATATTTTCCTCTTTTATTTTAATTCTGCCGCAAGCATACCCGATGCCCACGCCCATTGAAGATTGAATCCCCCGCACGCTCCGTCAACATCGATAATCTCGCCCGCAAAATATAATCCGCTGCATTTTTTTGACTGCATTGTTTCGGGATTGATTTCTCTCACATCAACGCCGCCGCAGGTTACCTGTGCATTCTGAAAGCCCTTTGTGCCCGTTACCCTTAAAGAAAAATCTTTGATTCGGGAAACAATAAGCTTCATCTCGCCATCTGTTAATGTTGATATTTTTCTTTCTGATTTGTAAAGCTTGCATACTTTACAAATTGCAATTCCAACCTGTTTCGGCAGTAAGCCGTTCAAAAGAAAATCCATCGAGCAATTTCCTTTGATATTTCTCAAGTTCTTTAAATAGTTCAAAAGAAAGCTTTCCTTGTAAGCAGGTGCAAAATCAATGTGAGTAAAGGTATTTTTCTTTACATCATTAATGCTGATTTCCGCCTCCGCGGCAAGCTCCATTGCCGCTATGCCCGAAAGCCCGAAATCCGCAAAAAGAATCTCTCCCCTGCTCTGTTTCAAAACTCTTCCGTTTTCAAGAGTAAGCACAACATCTTTCGCTCTTATGCCTTTGAGTGACTTTGTTATTTCATCGGCAACGGTAAGAGGAACAAGTGCGGGATGAAGCGTAGTTACGGTGTGTCCGAGTTTCTTTGCAAGAGCGTAGCCGCTTCCGTCTGAGCCCTGCGAGGGTGAAGCCTTGCCGCCCGTTGCAACAATTATTTTTTCGCTTCTGATTTCACCGTTTATTTCAAAAAATCCGTTTTGCTTTTTTATATCGGATACGGGGAAATCGCAGATAATATCTATATCAAGCCTTTCCGCTTCCAGCCTTAATGCATCAAGCACAGAAGCCGCCATATTGCTCTCGGGATAAACTCTGCCGCAGCTATCTGCATAGCAGAGAAGCCCCGTTGATTCAAAAAATCCGATTACCTTTTGAGGCGGATATTTATTCATTGCATATGCCGCAAAGCTTTTGTTACGGTAGCCGTGGGAAAGTGCTTCAAGATTAGTGAGATTGCATTTTCCGTTGCCGGTTGCAAGAATTTTTTTGCCTATTCTGGGAAGCTTTTCAACAACGGCTGTTTTCTTTTCGGGATAAAGTCTTTTGCAGTTTATTGCCGCCGCAAGACCCGAGGCACAGCCGCCTATAACAGTTACATCAAATCTTTTCATTATCAAAAAATCCTTTTGGACATATTTTTCTATTATAAATATACCTTAAATAACATAAATTTGTCAACAATAATTGTAGGTTTGTCAATGATGTGTTACAAAATTAGAAAACCTCGCCGAAGTTGATAA
>CALGRR010000121.1 GCA_937880805.1 uncultured Clostridia bacterium | reverse complement strand
TTATGCTCGGTATCTGCAACGGCTTCCAGGCTCTTATCAAGCTCGGTCTTGTTCCCTACGGCAAGATTATTGACACCGATGTTAACTGCCCCACTCTTACCTACAACACAATCGGCAGACATCAGTCAAAGCTTGTAAGAACAAAGCTTGTTTCCAACAACTCACCCTGGCTCCAGAAAGCAAAGCAGGGCGAAATCTACACCGTGCCCATTTCACACGGTGAAGGCAGATTCCTTGCAGACGAGGCTCTTGTTCGTGAGCTTGCCGCAAACGGTCAGGTTATAACACAGTATGTTGACTTTGACGGCAACGCAACAAACGACATTGCATTCAACCCCAACAACTCAACTCTTGCGGTTGAAGGTATCGTTTCACCCGACGGACGAGTTCTCGGCAAGATGGGTCACTCAGAAAGAACCGCAAGCGGACTTTATAAGAACGTTCCCGGTGAATTCGACCTCAAGCTCTTTGAATCAGCTGTTGAGTACTTCAAATAATATATAATGTAATAAATAAAGACCGCTGTTTTTCAGCGGTCTTTGTTTGTTATGATATTAAAAAAGCACCCTTGCGGGTGCTTTTCTTATTCTTCAAATTCAGATTCATCAATCATATCGCAAACGGCAACATCGGTCTGCTTGAAAATTCTGCTTGCAAGGGCAATGAGCCTTGCATCGTCATCCTTATCGCAGAGCTTTGCATAGTTTTTGCCGATGTTCTCAACAACATCGCCGCGGCTTCGCACCGCAAGATAATAGAACGAAAACGCCGAACCGTCGGATATACTGGCAAAATATCCGGGTGAGGTTTCGCCCAGCTTTGCATACATTGCGTTGACCGCCTGCGAAGAAAGCATCTGATGCGGCAGATACTTATGCAGGGCAATCTGTGCGGTGAAAACAATAAGGGTTCTCAGGTGGAAAAGCTCGTTGTTTTTAAGGGTGCTGACCACCTCGGGGCACACGTTTTCGGGCATCAGACCCGCAAGCTTTTCGCCAAGTGCCGCCGCTTTATCCATATTGCCGTTTCTGCGGTATTCATCCATCAGTGCAACAAGCTGAGCAAGGTCGGCCCCCGCACCGTCATTCTTTTTGGGATGAAAGATTTTTATATCGTCGTCATTTGTTCTCATCGTTTTTATTCTCCATAGCCTTACGCTTTTTAAGCTTTGTTTTATAAGAGAGCAGAGCCTTCAGCGAAGCTTCGGGAGTTGAGTAATCACCCACGCAGATGGGAGCCTTGGAATACATTCCCTTGAACTCCGTTCCGCCAACGGTGAGCAAGCCGTTTTTCTTGGCAATTTCAAGAAGCTTTGCCTGCTGCTCCTCGGTGTTATCGGGGTGCCATACCTCAACGCCGTCAAGCCCAAGAGGAATAAGCTCCTCCAAAAGCTCAAAGCTGCCGTTGCTGCCGGGGTGGGCAAGAATTGCAATGCCGCCCGCCTCGTGAATGGCTTCAACAACCTCTGAGGGTTCTGCATATTTTGCTTTTGTTATAATGTTTGAGGCACTTTCGGGTGAAAAGAGCTCATCAAAAAGCTCGCCGTGAATTTTATCGGTCATTCCACATTCAACAAGAGCGTGCATAATGTGCTCTTCAAAAACAGCGGTTGCACCCGTTGCACATTTGATAACAAGCTCGGGTGTGAGAGGGAATTTTCTTGCCGCCTTCAAGGTCATCATCTGGCTTGCCTTTTTTCTTGCAAGGGTGTTTCTGTGGCAAAGACCTTCGAGGCGGTCAGGGCTGTCGCTGAGATAGCACAGTATCTCCGCATACTTATCCCTTTTGGAATCGTAAGCAGAAATTTCAACGCCCGGAATTACCGCAACTCCCCTGCGTTCACCTATAATTTTGCCTCTGACCGTTCCCGCCTGACAGTCACGGTCGGTTATTGCGATTGTTGTTACACCTCTTTTGGCAGCAAGGATAATGAGGTCTTCAAGACCCATTGAGCTGTCGGAAAGCTTGGTGTGACAGTGCAGATCTACAGCCATAAATACAACCTCTTTCAAAATTTGCGTATAGCACCTCAATATACTGAAATTATAACGCATTTTGTTTTTTTTCGCAAGAGATTTTGGAAAAATGACTGCATAAAAATTGAATTTTTTATATAATTATTGGATTTTTTATTAATATATGATATAATAATTTTATTATTATTCATTAAAAGAAATTGAGGTGCAGGATGAAAAAAATTGCTGTTGGAATGAGTGGCGGTGTTGACAGCAGCACGGCGGCGGCTCTGCTGCTTTCGCAGGGATATGAGGTTGAGGGAATCATTATGAGATTGAAGCCCGATGCCCTTGCAGATTCCGACATTGCGGATGCACAAAATGTTGCCGACGCACTCGGAATAAAGCTTCATATTCTTGACTGCAGAAGCGAATTCAAAAAGAATGTTATCGAGCCGTTTACAGGCGAATATCTTGCCGCAAGAACTCCGAATCCGTGCGTTGAATGCAACAGCACAATCAAATTCGGGGCTATGCTTGACTATGCCCTGAACGAGCTTCGTTGCGACGGCATAGCCACGGGGCATTATGCACAAATTGAAGAAAAAAACGGCAAATTTCTGCTTAAACGCTCGGCTTCTCCCAAAGACCAGAGCTATTTTCTGCACCGTTTAACACAGTTTCAGCTTGCACACTCAATGTTTCCGCTTGACGGATTTGAAAAGGAATATATAAGGGAATACGCCGAAAAGCTGAAGCTTCCCGTTGCCTCAAAGCGTGACAGCCAGGAAATCTGCTTTGTGCCGAATGATGATTATATCGCATATCTTTCCTCACTCGGCATAACCTCGCCCAAGGGCAATTTTGTTGACATTGAAGGCAATGTTATCGGCACTCATAACGGAATAATCAACTACACCGTGGGTCAGCGTAAGGGTCTCGGTGCTTTCGGAAAGCCGATGTTTGTAAACTCCCTTGACGCAGAAAGCAACACCGTTACCATAGGCGAAAACGGAACGCAGTATTTTATCGGTCTTACTGCGGACAGACTCAATCTCATTGACCCCGACTCTGTGCCCGATGAATTCAGGGCAGAGGTTAAAATCCGTTTCAGGGCAAAACCCGAGCCTGCAACCGTTACAAAAAACGGTGAATTCTTCAGAGTTATTTTTGATGAGCCCCAACGCTCAATCACCCCCGGTCAGAGTGCCGTTATATATATCGGAGATTACGTTATCGGCGGCGGCAGAATAATCAGTCAAATACGCTCTCTATAAGCTTTTCGCTCTCATCGGGCGAATAAATCCAGCGGTCTATATGGCCGCTGTTCATATAATATTTCGGCGGTTCAACGGGATAATCCGCCTCAAACGAATCGACAATTATCAGTTTTATTTTCATCTTTGAGGGTATTATACTTTTAACATAAACCCCTGCGTGGCTGCCTGCTTTAACATCGGGCGAAAATTCCGCAAGACCCGCAAGATTGGGCGAAAGCTCAACAAAAATTCCGTATTTTTCAACCGAACGGACTATGCCCGGCACGGTTTCGCCAACGCTGATTTCTTCGGCATTCTGCTCCCAGGTGCCAAGCAGTTCTTTATGGCTGAGGGTAATTCTGCCCTCACCGTCAATGCTTTTTACAACGGCAAAAATATTCTGCCCCGCATAAAATCTTGCACTCGGGTGAGGAATGCGTGAAACCGAAATGCTGTCAATCGGCATAAGAGCATTGATTCCCGCACCAATATCGCAGAAAACGCCGAAGCCCTCAATATGAGTTACCGTTGCGGGAATAATATCGCCCGCCCTGAGCTTTGAAATATATTGCTCGGTGCATTCGCTCTGCACCCTTCTGCGGCTGAGAACGGCAAGAGTTTCGCCGCTGTGATTAGTCTGAAATCCCGTTACGGCAAAAACAACGGGCTTGTTGACTCTTGAAATAAGGGCAATATCACGCACCGAGCCCTCTTCTATGCCCACCGCACCCTCTTCTCTGGGGATTATGCCCCTCATACATCCGAGGTCGATGTGAAGATTATGCTCGCTGTCGCATCGGAGCACTCTGCCCTCAATAAAAGCCCCGCTGAAAAGGGCTTCACGCAGATTGCATTCATTTGTAAGATATTTTTTGTTTTCCTCGGTTGATATTAATTGACCTTCAGGTTTAAATGTTTTCATTTCTGACCACCGTTCTTCCTTGAATTTCCGGAGAATTACCGTTTGCTTTCAATATATGCACCTCTGCGTGCGATTAATTACAAAAATTTAACATTCAACATATACTTTCTAAATAAACTATGTTATAATATTTTATTATTTCAAAAAACGGCGGAGATATTTATGGATGTAAGATTAGGCGATATATTATTAATGAAAAAAAAGCATCCCTGCGGCTGTGACCGCTTCAGCGTTCAGCGTATAGGTGCGGATTTCCGCATAAAGTGCGTGGGCTGCGGCAGAGAGGTTATGCTCGAAAGAGTAAAGGTTGAAAAGAATATCAAAAAAATAATCCGTGAGGAAAGCGAAGAATGACAGATAAATTAAAAAAAGTTGAAGAGCGTTTTGAATTTATAAACGAAAAGCTTTGCCAAAGCGATGTTGTTTCGGATATGGAGCAATATAAAAAGCTTATGCAGGAGCTGAAAACCTTAACTCCCGTTGTTGAAAAATACCGTGAATTCAAAGCGGCGGAAAGCACCGTTGCCGAGGCAAGAGAACTGCTCGAGGCGGGCGGTCTTGAAAAGGATTTCCGTGAAATGGTTCAGGAGGAATTTGAGGAATCCCGTGAAAAGCTTGAGGTTTTGCGTGAAGAGCTCAAAATTCTGCTGCTTCCCCGTGACCCCAACGATGATAAAAACGTTATTGTTGAAATCCGAGGCGGTGCGGGCGGCGAGGAGGCTTCTCTCTTTGCGGGCGTGCTTTACAGAATGTATTCAATGTATGCCGAAACAAAGGGCTGGAAAACCGAGGTGCTCAACTCCAACCCCACCGAGCTTGGCGGCTTCAAGGAAGTCAGCTTTATGATTGAGGGTGAGGGGGCATATTCGAGATTCAAGTTTGAAAGCGGCGTTCACAGAGTTCAGCGTGTGCCCGAAACCGAGAGCCAGGGCAGAATTCAGACCTCAACGGCAACCGTTGCCGTGCTCCCCGAAGCGGAAGAGGTTGATGTTGACATAAACCCCGCCGATTTGCAGATAGACACCTATCGCTCGGGCGGTGCGGGCGGTCAGCACGTTAACAAAACCGAAAGTGCCATACGCATTACCCACCTGCCCACGGGCACGGTTGTTGAATGCCAGGATGAAAGAAGCCAATATAAAAATAAAGACCGTGCGATGAAAATTCTCCGTTCAAAAATTCTTGAGGCGGAGCGTGAAAAACAGCACGATGCGATTGCAGGCGAAAGACGCGCCCAGGTTGGCACGGGTGACAGAAGCGAAAGAATACGCACCTATAACTACCCGCAGGGCAGAGTCAGCGACCACAGAATAAATCTTACTTTATATAAAATAGACGCCATCGTTAACGGCGACCTTGACGAAATAATTGATGCTCTTGTAACGGCGGATACTGCCGAAAAGCTTAAGAGTGAGGAATAATAAATGGATACTCTTTATTTAAAATCGGATGAAAAGGGTGCGGTTGAAACTGCCGCCGAAATACTGAAAAACGGCGGAATTGTTGCAATTCCCACCGAAACGGTTTACGGTCTTGCCGCCGATGCCTATAATGCAGATGCGGTAAAAAAGGTGTTTGAAGCAAAGGGCAGACCGCAGGATAATCCGATGATTGTTCACGTTTCTTCTTTTGAAGAAATAAGCCCGTTAGTTGAAAAAATCGACCCCAGACTGCCCGCCCTTGCGGAAAAATTCTGGCCCGGTCCGCTGACGGTTATAATGAAAAAATCGGCTCTCGTGCCCGATGTTGTGAGTGCGGGGCTTGAAACGGTTGCAATAAGAATGCCCTCTCACCAAACGGCAAGAGATATAATTTCCGCTTCGGGAGTGCCCCTTGCCGCACCGAGTGCAAACGCTTCGGGCAGACCCAGCCCCACAAGAGCCGAGCACGTTAAGGCAGACCTTGACGGCAAAATCGATGCTCTTGTTGACGGCGGATTTTGCTCTGTTGGCGTTGAATCAACCGTTGTTACTCTTGCAACAGAGCCGCCCACGCTTCTTCGCCCGGGCGGAATAACCCCCGGGCAGCTTTGCGAGGTGCTGGGCGAAATCAGCATTTCCCACGCAGTTTTTGAAAAGCTGAATGAGGGTGAAAAGGTGCAGTCGCCCGGTATGAAATATAAGCATTATGCACCCACCGCACAGGTAACAATAATCAAAGGAAGCTTTGAAAAATACAAAAAATTTCTTCTTGCCCAGACGGATACGGTTTGTGCCGTTTGCTTTGAGGGCGAGGGAAAATATTTTGAGAAATATATTGAATACGGCAGGGCAGACAGCAGCGAAACCCAGGGTCAGATGCTGTTTGATGCTCTTCGCAAGGTTGACGAAACGGGCTGCAGGCGTGCTTTTGTACGCTGCCCCTCCTCCGACGGAGTGGGTCTTGCAGTTTATAACCGACTTCTTCGCTCTGCGGCATTCAGAGTTATCGACCTTGATTTTGAAATCCCCGTTATAGGTCTTACGGGTCAGACGGGCTCAGGCAAAACAACCGTTGGCAAAGAGCTCGAAAAGCAGGGCTGTTACATAATCGATACAGATATTCTTGCCCGCAAAGCGGTTGAAAATTCCGAAGTTGTTTCTGCTCTCTGCAAGGAATTCGGCGATGATATTTTCGTTGACGGAAAGCTTGACCGCCGTGAAACCGCAAGGCGTGCCTTTGCGTCAAAAGAGGGCAGAGAAGCTCTCAACGCAATCACCCACCCCGAAATAACCCGCCTCACCGTTGAAGAAATACATAAGGCGGAAAAAAGCGGTGCAAAGGCGGCGGTTATTGATGCGGCACTGCTGTTTGAAAGCTGTATGACCGCATTATGCACAAAAACGGTGAGCGTTGTTGCCGATGAAAAAATCCGCCTTGAAAGAATTATCAGAAGAGATAATATTTCCGCTGAAGATGCTCTTCTTCGTATGAATGCCCAGCCCTCTGCGGAATATTACAAAGAAAAAGCGGATATTGTTATAGAGAATAACGGCAGCTTACTTATACCCGATTTATTTTGAAAGGATAACCGATGACACCAAAAGGAAAAATCAAAACCGCATTACTTATTTTAGTTTCCGTTTCGGTGCTTTTTGCGGCAATTTTTTCAGTTTCAAAAATCGCATTAAATCTGATTTATCCGATAAAATATGAGGAATATGTTGAAAAATACAGCAGGGAATTCGGTGTTGAGCAAAATCTTATTTATGCGATAATCAAAACCGAAAGCTCGTTTAATCCCGATGCTGTTTCATCGGCAGATGCCGAGGGTCTTACGCAGATAACGCCCGAAACCTTTGAGTGGCTCAAAACAAAGCTCGGCGAAGAAAATGAGGATTTATCGCTTTTCGACCCCGAAACCTCAATAAAATACGGTGCGTTTTTCATAAGCTATCTGCTTGATGAATTCGGCGATACCGATACCGCCGTTGCCGCATATCACGCAGGCAGAGGCAGAGTCAACGGCTGGCTTGAAGATAAGAAGCTTTCGCCAAACGGCAAAACGCTCTCGGAAATTCCCGTGCCCGAAACGGCACACTATGTTAAAAAGATTAATAAAGCATTAAATGTTTATAATAATTTGTATAAATGAAAGGATTGATATAAATGAGTGAAAAAACACAGGCCGATATTTTAAAGGAAGAGCTTTTTTATTCACCCGAGCACGCTGCATATTCGTGTGAAGAGGGCGAAATCGAAAAGGCGGATAAATTCTGCGAAGGCTATATGAAATTCCTTGATGCCTGCAAAACAGAGCGTGAGGCTGTTGTTTATACCAAAGCTCTTGCCGAAAAGGAGGGCTTCATTCCCTTTGACCCCAAGGCAAGCTACAAGGCAGGCGACAAGGTTTATTACGATAACAGAGGCAAGGCACTTATCCTTTGCGTTTTCGGCACGGAAGGTCTTGAAAAGGGTGCAAAAATCGTTGCATCTCATATTGATTCACCCCGCCTTGATGTTAAGCCCAACCCGCTTTATGAGGATGCGGAGCTTGCTCTTTTCAAAACTCACTACTACGGAGGAATAAAGAAATATCAGTGGACTGCCATTCCCCTTTCGCTCCACGGTGTAATCTTCCGCAAGGACGGCAGCAGCGTAACCGTCCGCCTCGGTGACGAAGAGGGCGACCCCAGATTTGTTGTTACCGACCTTCTGCCCCATCTTGACAAGCACAGCAAGAACATTGAAGATGCAATCAAGGGCGAGGACCTCAATATTCTTGTTGGCAGCAGACCCTTCTGCAGCGATAAGTGCAGCGAAAACGTAAAGCTCAATATTATGAAAATCCTCAATGAAAAATACGGCATTATTGAGGCTGATTTCCTCTCGGCAGAGCTTGAGCTCGTGCCCGCATTCAATGCTGTTGATGTTGGCTTTGACCGCAGCCTTATCGGCTCCTACGGCCACGATGACAGAGTTTGCGCTTATCCCTCAATTATGGCGGCGTTTGCAGCAAAAGCTCCCAAATACACGAGCGTTACCGTTATCACCGATAAGGAAGAAACCGGCTCCGACGGCAACACGGGTCTTCATTCCGCATATCTCAAGCATTTTATTGCCGATATTGCAAAAACTCAGGGTCTTTGCGGCAGAGATGTTATCCGTGCAAGCGAATGCCTTTCAGCCGATGTTAACGCAGGCTTTGACCCCACCTATCCCTCGGTTCACGATAAGCTCAATGCAGCCTTCCTCAACAAGGGAATAGTTGTTACAAAATATACAGGTTCAAGAGGCAAGAGCTCAACCAACGATGCAAATGCTGAATTTGTTTCAAAAATCAGAACTCTCTTTGACGGCGAAAAGGTTGCCTGGCAGACGGGCGAGCTCGGCAAGGTTGACGAGGGCGGCGGCGGAACAGTTGCAAAATATGTTGCAAATCTCGGTGCAGAGGTTGTTGATGTTGGTGTTCCCGTGCTTTCAATGCACGCACCCTTTGAGATTGTTTCAAAGCTCGATGTTTATATGGCTTTCAAGGGCTTCAAGGCATTTCTTGAGCAGTAAATAATATTTATTCCTGCGTTCGGGATAGAAAAGGCGAAAAAAGAGAATTTGTTTACAGTTTGTTCATATTTATACAACAAGAATAAAACAAGTGCATAATATTATACAAATGAAAGATATTTTGTTGATATTTTTCACTTTCTTTATTTTTTGACATCTTCTTTTTTCATTTTTATTTTCTCTTTCCCCAACGCAATGCCGAATGCTGCACACATTCGGCATTGTCCCTTTTATGGGGAAATTTTTATTTTTACATAGGATTTGTTTTATGGATTTGCCAAAAAGAAAACCTAACAGAATAAAAGATTATGACTACAGCCAAAACGGTGCTTATTTTATTACAATTTGTTCTAAAGATAAAAAGCATCTGTTTTGGGATAACTGCGTAGGGGCGCCCATCGGGCGTCCGCAGCATAAGCTGACAGAATACGGAATAATTGTTGAGTCTGCCATAAAAAATATTCCTATCATTTATCCCTCGGTTTCAGTTGATAATTTTGTTATTATGCCTAACCATATTCACTTGCTTCTTTCAATTCACGGAAATGAAAACGGACGCCCGATGGGCGCCCCTACGATTTCAACCGTAATTAATCAGTTTAAAGGTTTTGTTTCAAAGCAGGCAGGATTTTCAGTATGGCAGAAACTTTTTTATGACCATATTGTCAGAGGCGAGCAGGATTACGAAGAGATATGGGAATATATTGATGCAAACCCATTAAAATGGGAAAATGACGAATTTTATTAAACTTCGGAGAACAATATGAATATTCAAAAACTTCAGGCACAGCTTGAAAACGGTCAGGGTATGTTAATCATATCACCCGAAAACAGACGTTATCTCACTTCCTTCCCCTCATCCGACGGCTGTCTGCTTATCACCCCTTCGGAAAGCATCCTTCTTGCCGACAGCCGCTACATTGAAGCGGCACAAAACGGTGCAAGGGGCTGCAGCGATATTATTTTGCTCAGAAGCTTTTCGGAGCAGCTTCCCGACCTTATAAAAAAACTCGGCATTTCCTCTCTTTTCACCGAGGCGGAAAAACTGAGTGTTTCGGAATTCAATAATATAAACAAGATTGCGGGCTGCGAGTGCTCTGCCGAAAAGGCAGATGAATTCATCGGCACTCTCCGCCGCTGTAAAAATGAAGAGGAAAAGAATAAAATAATCAGGGCACAGCGTATTGCCGAGGCTGCCTTTGAGCATATTCTCGGCTTCATCAAGGAGGGCGTAACCGAAAAGCAGATTGCCCTTGAGCTTGATTATTTTATGCTCTCTCACGGTGCGGAGTGCGTTTCGTTTGAAACAATCGCCGTAAGCGGCAAGAATTCCTCTATGCCCCACGGAGTGCCCTGCGACAAAAAGGTGGAAAAGGGCGATTTCATAACTATGGATTTCGGTGCCGTTGTTGACGGATACCACAGCGATATGACCCGCACCCTTGCGGTTGGCGGAGTTTCTTCAAAGCAGGCAGAGGTTTATGAAACCGTGCTTTCCGCCCAGCTTGCATCGCTTGAAACTCTCAAAAGCGGAGTTTCCTGCTTTGATGCCGATGATGCAGCACGAAGCATAATCCGCAATGCTGGATACGGTGAATTCTTCGGCCACGGCACGGGTCACGGTGTGGGCATTGAAATTCACGAGCAGCCCAGACTCTCACCCAGGAGCAAGCAGATTCTTGAAGCGGGCGATGTTGTAACGGTTGAGCCCGGAATATATCTGCCCTCGGAATTCGGAGTAAGAATTGAAGATATGGCTTTTATAACCGAAAACGGCTTTGAAAATCTCACAAGCAGCCCCAAAAATCTTATTATTCTTTAATAAGTCTTAATATATATAAAAAAAGACTTGAAAAATTATACCGAATAGTATAAAATAGCTGTGACAACATATAAACAATTATAAGGAGAAATAAACTATGGTAACAGCAGGCGATTTCAGAAACGGCGTAACCTTCGAAATGGAAGGCCAGGTTTATCAGATAATCGAATTCCAGCACGTTAAGCCCGGTAAAGGTGCCGCTTTCGTAAGAACCAAGATCAGAAACGTTATCGGCGGTGCAGTTGTTGAACGCACCTTCAACCCCACCGATAAGTTCCCCACCGCTTATATTGAGCGTAAGGAAATGGAATATTCATATGAGGACGGCGGTCTTTACTACTTTATGGATCCCGAAACCTATGATATGGTTCCCATCGGTCAGGATACTCTTCCCGAAAACTTCAAGTTTGTTAAGGAAAACGAAACCTGCCGCGTTCTTTCATACAAGGGCAGCGTTTTCGGCGTTGAACCCCCCACAACCGTTACTCTTCAGGTAACACAGACCGACCCCGGCTTCGCTGGCAACACTGCAACCAACGCAACAAAGCCCGCAACTCTTGAAACCGGTGCAGAGGTTAAGGTTCCCCTTTTCATTGACGAGGGTGAAATGATTGTTATTGATACCCGCACAGGCGAATATCTCAGCCGTGCATAATTATATCTGATGGAGGAAAAAGAAATGACTCTGACTGAAAAAGTTGCTTATCTCAAAGGTCTTGCAGAGGGTCTTGCTCTGGATGAAAGCAAGCCCGAAATCAAAGTTATCAATGCTATGATGGATATTCTCGATGACCTTGCTCTTACAGTTTGCGATCTCGAAGACGGTATGGATCTTATTTCAGAGCAGCTTGACGCTGTTGATGAGGATCTTGACGAGCTTGAAAGCTTCGTTTATGAAGAGCTCGATGATTGCGATTGCTGCGGCGACGACTACGACGATGAAGACTACATCGAAGTAGAATGCCCCTGCTGCGGTGAAGTTATCTGCGTTGATAAAGACATTCTTGAAGACGGAAGCATCAACTGCCCCAAGTGCGATGAGCTTCTCGAATTTGAGGTTGACTGCGACTGCGATTGCGACGACTGCGACGATTGCGAATAATTAA
Organism: uncultured Clostridia bacterium; assembly: GCA_937880805.1. Classification (GTDB taxonomy): domain Bacteria; phylum Bacillota; class Clostridia; order Oscillospirales; family Acutalibacteraceae; genus CAG-177. Next base: position 35,504 of record CALGRR010000121.1, on the reverse strand, counting down.
AAAATTTACCGCCGTGCTTCAGAACGAGGCACGGCGGTTCTTTTTATTCGGCTTTATTCTTTTTTGCTTTGTGCTTTTTCCAGATCTTTTTAATGATGATTATTGCAACAACAGCTATAGCTGCAAGAGGCAGTATCACGGGAAGACCGCCGACTATGTCAACAACAAGGTGGCGGAGCGTGTCGCCAAGCTCATCAAGGTTATCAAGGAATCTGTCCTTGATTTCGGTCCAGAGCGAGGGCTCGCTTTCGGTTACCCTTTCAACCTCCCGGATTTCCATTGTAACCGTGCTGTAGCTCACTCTGTTTTCAAGCACACGAAGCTTTGCGGTGTAATTTTCGATTTCATAGTTAACCTCTGAAAGTCTTTCCTGAATAGCAAGCACGTTTTCAAGCGATGCTGCCTCGGAAAGAAGCTTTGTGAGCGTGTCACGCTCTGTTTTGAATGCTGAAATGCGGCTTTCAAGGTCAACATATTCAAGAGTTACATTCTGCTGCTCTTCTGTTTTGCTCACAATTTTGCCGTTTTCCCCGGCCTTTACGAGGAATTCATCAAGCTTTGCCGAAGGAATTCTCACAACAATCGTTGCGTTGCGGTTATATGCACTTGAGCCCTCTCCCTCCGTTGAGGATTTTTCAACATAACCGCCGAGAGAGGTAACGCTTGCGGTTATTCCGTTTATATAAGCGTTGTATTCCTTTGTTTCGGCGTGAAGCATAACGGTTTTGATGATTTTTTCATTCTGCTGTGCTTCGGGCGTTTCCGTTACCTTCAAATCCGTTCCCGCCGCCGAATCTGCCGTTGCGGAATAAAGGGTAATCGAATCGTTCATCACCATTGCATTTTCCTGCGGTGCAAAGTCCATATCGCTGCTTTTTGCTCCGCACGCACAGAACGAAAGTGCCAGAACCAGACAGAGAATAACGACTGAAAGTTTTTTCATATTTATCAACCTTTCTTTATGTTTTTATTTTTATATAATTTTATTTTTACATAATTGTAAAATTTCTTTAAAACCATTGACATTTTTGTTTAAATGTGTCCTAATATTATATGTATAAAACTATTGGGAGGTAATTTTATGAAAAGAGTTATCGCAGTTCTTGTTGTTCTGGCAAGCATTCTTTCTCTTGCCGCCTGCAAAGAGCTCACTCCGGAAGAAAAAATGTCTTCGATTGCAGCAAAAGAATCAGAGATTGCTGTTGAACGTTCGGAAAAGGAATCCGCTATCGAAGAAAGCAAAAAAAGCATTCTTGATGAAATAGGTAAGACCAAGAAAAACAAGCAGGTTGTTGCTGTCAGGGAGCAAAGCAACGTAACGGAATATTGCGTTTATATTTTTGATAAAAACGGCTTTTCAAAACAATTAGATAAATACAAATTCTACAGCCCCGATTTTTATAATATACATAAAGACCAAAAAGATTTCGGAGGTCTTGATATTCCCGTTAAGCGTGACGACGATCTTCGTATGATAAAATTTGAAAGAAAATACACAGATACTGATGCCACAACTTTTGACCATATCTATAAACGTTATAGCGAATCGGAAATCTGGACCATAGTTGAATAACACACCAACCGCCTTTTATAAGGCGGTTTTTATTTTTCCAGAAAGTATTCCTCGGGCACCTTCTGCGAAAGGGCAGCATAGCCGTTTTCAACCGCTTCGGTATATTCGCTCATTGAATTGAATTCATAGGCGGGTCTTGCGTAGTATTCATTGATTTTTTCTTCATCAAAAGAATAGATAATATCCGCATTAAAGATTTCCGCTTCCTCCTGACCCTTATAATCCGCCGCTTTCAGCAGGGGATAAAGCCCGAAATCGGAATAAACTCTTTTTGCGTAAGCGGCGTTTGCCTCTTCAAAGCTTTCCCTCGGAATATTGAATTCCTTTATAAACCACAGAATTCTCATTCCGCCCGATAAATCAGCCTTATAATCTTTTTCGGCATAATCTTCTTCGGAAACCAGCTCTCTGAACTCCTTGGGGATTTCAAAATAAATACTTCTGAACAGCTCTGCCGTTGATGACTGAAGAATTATTCCCGATGCATTGTCAACGGAATCCGCAAGATACTCATAATCATTTACCGCCGCATTTTCCTGCGGAGCAAAATCCATATCCGATTCCTTTGCTCTGAATAAAAAGCCGGGCGAAAAGATAATAAAGGCAAAAACCGCAACCGCCGCCGCTGCCGCAACGGGAACAAAACGGCTTTTCTTTTCAGTTTTTTTTGACTCTTCGCACAAAAGAATTATTTCTTCTTTTTCTGCATCTGAAAGCTTTATTTCTTCTGCCGCAGCCTTGATTTTTTCAAAATCCATTATCATCTCGCCTCCTTTTCATAAAGCTCTTTAAGTGCTTCTCTGCCCCTTTGCAAACGCTTTTTTGCCGCCGCAGAGGTTATGCCGAGCATAGCCGAAAGCTCTTCCACCTTATAGCCCTCAACATAGTGCAGATGAATAATTATTCTGTATTTTTCTTCAAGAGAAGTCAGCAAACCGAGGATTTGCGCATTATCCTCGCTTGTGCCGAGATTTCTTATCTCATCAAGACTTAAATAATCTCTGTGTTTTCTTTGCCGCAGCATATCCTTGCAGATATTTGTTGCAACCCTTATCAGCCACGCCTTTTCGTGCTCATCATCGGCAAAGCCCTTTGCCTTGGTTATGTATCGGAGAAAGCAATCCTGAACGGCATCCTTTGCCTCTTCGCTGTTGCGGAGCATTACCGTGCACAGCCTGAACAGGCTGTCGCCGTAGGCTTTTACGGCTCTTTCGGCATCAGGCAAAAGACCGATTTTATTATTTGCCAACAAACCCCCTCCTTTTTTCAATTCAGAATGCGTAATTAATATATTAATTTTTTCTGTTTCATCATATACACGAAACAAAACATCAAAAGGTGACAAAAAATATAAATAAAATCGGGCAAGGGCAGAGCCCTTCCGAACTTCTTCACTATTACTTATTACCTATTACTTCAAAAAGCATCCCGAAGGATGCTTTTCTTTTATTTCATATATACTTTTATAATTTCACCAACATATACCTTATGATAATCCTTTTTGGCATAGTTATTTTCTATTGCGGCATCGGCAAAGCCTGCGGGGTCAATAAACTGCGATGCCATTTTGCGGCAAACGATTGTGTATTCCGCCTGCTCAAAGGTCACACTCCCGTCGGTAAAAACGGGGGTGAGCCCCGCTTCCTTTGCCTTGTCAATATCTCTGCCGCTTTTTGAGCCGCAAAGACGCAGAGCATCCTTATATTCGCTGCCGTAAAAAGAAAGCGTAAAAAGCTCCTCTTTTTCCATAAACTCATAGGTGTATCTCTGCTGACGCACAAAAACAAAGGCGGCATCCTTGCCCCATATTTCGCCGAGGGCTCCCCAGCTTACGGTCATTGTGTTGAATTTTTCTTCATTGCCTGCGGTAAGCAAAGCCCAGCCGTCGGAAATAAGCTCAACGGGGCTGATTTTTATATCTCTGATGTTTATTTCTTTCATTTCAGTTCCTCCAAAAACAAATTTTAATGATTACATTATATCATAATTAAATATTATGTAAACAATTAAAATTTTATTTGAAATCGGCAATAAATAGTGATAATATAGTTATGATTAATTATAAAGGAGGTCACCGGCATGGATAAAGAACTTATGAATGATATGCCTGAGGAAGAAAACGAAGCCGTTCAGGCTCCCGCCGATGCCGAAGAAACCGCTGCTGATGAAACTGCACAGGCAGACGAAGAAACCGTTACCGAAACCGAAACGGAAGAATTGCCTGAGGAGCTTGCACAAGAAGATACAGAAGAGGAAGAAAGCGAAATCTGCCCCGTTTGCGAAACTGGAAAGGTTGCCGACGGTAAGGCATACTGCGAGGAATGTGAAGCTGCAATGCTCAGAAGAAAGCCTCCCGTGCTCGCCTGGATTTGCGGTGCGGCGGTGCTTATTCTCAGCTTTTTTGCCCTTGTTGCCGTCTTTCTTGTAAGTGCACCCGCAATTCAGATTATCAAAGGCGATATTGCCGCCGAAAACAAGAGCTGGTACACTGCATATATCGAATACAGCGAGGTTGACTCGGTTATAGAAGAAATCAATTCCATTCTCGGCACTTCAGAGCTCAACAGCTTTATTCAGGCAGGCGACGAGGTCAAGGCAAAGCTTGTTGAGGCTTACGGAAAAAGCACCAACCCCATCAGTGCCTATACGCTCGCAAAGCAGTATTTCACCGACGAGGAAATGGAAAAATATCCTGCTTTAAGCGAATATAAATTTATGAATACCGAATATAACACAAGCTACGATTATATTTCGGAAGTTCTTGATTATATGATGGAAGAGGGCAGCTCCTACGAAACAACGGTTAAAAACCTTGAAAGCCTTCGCGAAAACGAAGAGGTTGAGGGCGTGTTCGTTGATTATTTCTCCGCAGCCGTAGCAAGCTATTATGACCTTCCGCTTGATAAGCAGATTGAGGGCTTTGCAAAGCTTGACGAAGCCGCAAAGAAAAGCGGTAAGGATTACAGATGGTTATACTATAAGGACTACGCCGAGCTTCTTATAAAAGCAGGTCAGACCGACAAGGCAAATGCGATTTTTGATGAAATGATTGCCGAAAACAAAAATGCCGATGACTATTATTCAATCAAAATAAAATCCCTTCTTTCCGCAGGCGATATTGAAGGTGCAGAAAAAACTCTTGATGCCTTCAAGGTTGATAACGAGGGCTACGACAGCGCATATATTTTTGAAATAACCCTTCTCAGAAGCAAGGGCGAGCTTGACAAGGCTCTTGAGCTTTGCACGGAGGCTCTTGAAATTCACGGCACATCGCCTGAGCTTTACCGCCAGCGTGCTCTCATTTATCTTCTTCAGGGCAGATATGATGAGGCATACGAAGAAGTTTTTGCCGCAAACAGCACGGCATACAATCTCTATTATTACTACGGCGACAGCACCGCATATTCCGTTGAGCTTGACAACACGGTTTATGTTTGCACATATCTTTGCGATAAATTCGGCAAAAAAGATACCGAAAATGCCATATATATCAAGGAAATTCTCTCGCAGTATGAGCAGGTGGAATTCTCCGATGAGGTAAGCTCAATTATCAGCGGCGAAAAAACCGTTCAGGAAGTTATTTCGGAAGGAGTGCATGATTTAGTATGACAAAGCTTTATATAATTTTCAAAGTGCTCACCTTCCCCGGAGCATATCTCAGAGGCTTCTGGGAGCAGCTTACCTGCAAGCTTCTCGGTCTGCCCGTTGAAACTCCCGGCTACCTGAGAATTGATGAGGCTTGCGGCCACGTTGAGCACGCTCTTGCAGCAAAAAGCGGTGCAGCATATCTCATAGCAACCGGCCCGGGCTTTATGAATCTTATGACGGGATTCCCGATTTTTCTTATGGGCTATGTAAACATTGCCGTTATGGGAATATCCTTCAGCGATTCTCCCGCACTGTTTATTTTCTATGCTGTTATGATGTATCTCGGAATTTCGCTTCTTTGCAGCCTTTTCCCCCTTGTTGAAGATGCTCTCACGCTTCACGAAGCTGTTTTCTCAAAGGGTAAAACAAACATTGTTGCAAAGATTCTTATGGCAATTCCCTCATTAATCACAACAATCGGTGCATATCTTGAAAAATACTGCATCCCCTTTATTTTCTGGATTGCGGTAATTGTTACGGCATTTATATTTTAATTTTTCGGAGCTGTCGCAGGGCAGCTCCTTTTTATTGACATTATTTTTCCTTAGTGATAATATAGAATTAATTAGATAATCAACAGGAGGTAATAAAATGAAAAAGCTTTTAAAATCCCTGCTTGCAATTTCTCTCTCATTCATAATCGCTTTCGGCTCGGTTTCCGCCTTTGCCGCTGAGGATAAGGATTCAATTCTGTGGGATGAAACAGAATACTCATTTGCGGGCAATCTCACAGAGGGCAAAAACACCGTTAAAATCCCCTCGCTTGATGCGGTTTATTACCTTTTCAATGCCGAAAAAGCCGGATATTATCTTATGACATATAACTGGACCGATTTTTCCAATTTCAATGCCTCGGAGAAAACCGAAAACGGCGTTATAACCGAAGAAAACATATGCTTTTTCAAGCACTTCGTATACGGTGATGCGGATACAGATTCCGTTCTTTTCTATCTTGAAGAGGGTGAAACCGTTCTTACCACATACACGGGATACGATTCTCAGCCGGGCAAGACCTCGGAGATTTCCGTTGAATTTTACGGCGAAACCGTGAGCAACCTTGATTTCAAGGGCGGAATTGATTATTTCCTTGTTTCTTATTACAACATTGAAGAGTATTTCAGGGAAAACAATCCTTATCCCGATTATTCTTATTCTTTCGAGGGTGATGATACCAGGATTGTTTTTGACAGCGGTAAAAGCCTCTCTGCCCCATACCTCAGCCTTGTTTGCAGCAGCAAAACAAGAATAACCGAGGGCGAATTTGAGGTTGATGTTTATTTCGGAAATCAGAGCTTCAAAAAGACAATTTCGGTTTACCCCGTATCCAGGGAAATAACAAAAATTGAGGTTAAAGATATTGAAAAATATCTTGATGTTGCCGAGGCATATAACGGCAACATTATTTATAATTTTAACGGTATGGAATTAATCCTCACCTATGCCGACGGACACACCGAAAACGTGACCGTTGAAGGCGGCGAATCAATGGGAATTGACCTTCTCAACGGAAATCCTTATTATTTCCCGCTTGATTATTATTATTCCCGCGAGGATGACGGCGTTAATCTTATTGTTTCTCTTGCAAATGAGGAATACATAAAAGCTGCGGGCACTCTGCGTGAAGCAACAAAAAGAGAAAACCGCCAGCACCTTAACTACAGAGTTTATGAGATTCTCACCGACGCTTTCTGGGATATAAAGCACGAATTCTATATGATTGAATGGGCAGACAGCTTATGGGATTTTGCAGTTTATCTTCGCAGAGCAATTTTTAATCTTGCAGATGAAATCTTCTATGCATTTGAAGAAATTGCAGAGGAATATTTTGAATATAAAAAAGCTTGAGTGTTCACTTTTCGGGCGGGAGCATTGCTCCCGCTTTTTTTAATATAAAACTTAATATTTTCTTAATAGACATATTAGTAATAAAATGATATATTGGTTCAGGTCTTTCGATGAAGACCTATTTTTTATGTCAGGAAAGGTGCAAATATGCCTAAAACTTACAAATATCACGAAGAGCATAAATATTCCGATTTCAGAGAAATTATCTGCACCTCCGCAGAAAGATTTGCAAACAGAACGGTTTTTGAAGTTAAGGAAGATGACGGCTCAAAAACCAACATAACATATGCTCAGCTCAAAGAGCTCTATTACGGTCTTTGCATAAAGTTCATCAAGATGGGCTATCTCGGCAAGCGTATTGCCGTTACGGGCAAAAACTGCTATGAATGGGGTCTTGCCTATCTCTGTGCGGCAACCGTAGGCATTGTTGTTCCCATTGATAAAGAGCTTCAGAGTGAAGATGTCAACGATTTTCTTGAAGCTGCCGATTGCTGTGCGGTTATTTCTGATAACGGAAGGCTTGAAGCTCTCAAGGGAGTTGTTACCCGTGAAATTGATTATATTGATTTCAAGGATTTTAAGAAACTGTCGCTCGGTGCCTCCGCAGAAGAATACAAGCTTGTTGACCGCATCGAAATCGGCAAAGACGAAATGAGAATTCTTATTTTCACTTCAGGCACAACGGGCAACTCAAAGGGCGTCTGCCTCTCGCAGAACAACATCTGTTCAAATATTTATCAGACCTGCCGTATGTTCCGTGTTTATGAGGATGACAAAACCCTTTCTATTCTTCCGCTTCACCACACCTATGAATGCACCCTCGACTTTGTGCTTTTTCTCACAAGAGGTGCAAGCATCGCTTATTGCGACGGTCTTACAAAGGTTGCAAAAAATATGGCTGAATACAGCCCCTCAATCCTTGTTGTTGTGCCCGCACTTCTTAAAGTTTTAAGCAAAAGAATTGCAAAATCCGTTGCACAGAGCCTCCCCGGCAAATACGGCAAGGCTTTTGAAGAGGAATCCATCGCTTCGGCAATGAAGAAGCTCCCCTGGATTCTTCGCAAGGTGGTTTGCAAAAAGATTAAGAAAACTCTCGGCGGCAAGCTGCGTGTTTTCATAGTCGGTGCGGCAGAGCTTGACACAAGCCTTGTTGATGATTTTGCAGCGTTCGGCATCAAAACCCTTCAGGGCTACGGTCTTACCGAAAGCTCGCCTCTTCTTGCAGGCAACAGCGATTTTTATATCAATCCCGCCTCAACGGGCAAGGCAATCCCCGGCGTTGAACTTAAAATTGATAACCCCAACGAAGAAGGGGTTGGCGAAATCCTTGCAAGAGGCGATAACATAATGCTCGGCTATTTCAACGATAAGGAAGCAACCGATGCCGTTATGCGTGACGGCTGGTTCTGCACGGGCGACCTTGGCTATATTGACGAAGAGGGCGACCTTTTCATCAAGGGCAGAATAAAAAATGTTATCGTTACCGAAAACGGCAAGAATATTTATCCCGAGGAGCTTGAAACCAGACTTTCGCAGTATCCCGAAATCGGCGAGGTTCTTGTTCTTTCTTCGGAAGAAAACGGCGAAACCGCAGTCAAGGCAAAAATCTTCCCCAACCTTGAATATCTCAAGGAAAAGCTCGGAAGAAAGCCCGCCGATGCCGAGGTTCAGAAGGCAATCAACGGTGCCGTTAAAGAGGTCAACAAAAAAATCCCCGGCTACAAGAGAATTAAAATTGTTGAGGTTCTTTCCTCTGCACTTGAAAAAACAACCACCCAGAAAATCAAGCGTTTCGGCAAGAACGTAAAATAACAGCAAAAGCACCCTGCGGGGTGCTTTTTTGTTGTTATTATTCACAAACAGAAAATATATAAATTGTTTAAAACAGAGAAATAAAAGAAAAACCGAATTTTTTTGCGTGACAAAACAAAAATTCTTTCATATATAGATAAAAGCATATGAAAGAAGGAGATTCCGGTGGTTTAAGAAGCTGTAACAAATTGTAACGGAATTGATACAATTTGTAATTTGACTCTTTGATAATGCGATGATAGAATTAAGGAGGAAGATAAAGCTTGAAGTTTAAAAAACTTTTGTCTGTTATTTCTGTTGTTCTGTGTGTTGTTTTATTAATAAACACCTCCGCTTTGGCAGTAAAATCCCAACCTGAATCCGCGGTAAAAAGCATATCAATTTTTCCGATGTACGGAGTTGTCGAGGGTGAGATAAGACAAATGCAAGCGGCGGTGGATGCCGGTGATTCTTTTTTGAGTGCTGTTGAATGGAGTTCGAGCAACCCCGAAGCAATTTCGTGCACGGAAGACGGAAAAATAAAAGGTCTTGTTGCAGGAGAATCTGCAATAATAACCTGTAAAGCCAAATGGGGCAGCGTTAATGATAAGATTAAAGTATACTGTGTAAAGAAAATCAGCCCTGCGGTAAAGTGCAAGCTAAATGGAATTTTTATATATACGCTTGCTCAGCCTGCACAGGGAAAGTGGAGCAGAGTAATTTGGAATATTCCGAGTTTTCTTGATATGCTTTTAAATATTCTTAAATTAGTTGCAAATGCATCTGTTTCTTCTATGGCATTTCCGTATCCGACAACCGACTCAAAAGTAACTGTTTACGGTCGAGTAAAGGAATATGCTTATGTGCGTTTTGGTGAGTCAAATATGTTTGACGGATTTATTAATTATAAATTTTTACCCGAAAACACAAACGCCTTTTTAAATCTTTCAGCAGAGAATATGAATGTCTGGGCAAACGGAATAACCTATGAAGGCAGAAACCTGACAACGTCATACAAGGGAACGGTTGATTGGACTGTAGAGAACAATAAATATATCAGTTTTGATGAAGAAACGGGACAGATAACCGGAAAGACCGAAGGAATAGGAAAAAAGGTAAAAATAACCGCAAAAGCAGACGGAATGACCGAAAGTTGCACAATACACCTGCTGTATAAATGGAAGCAGCCGTGGACAACCAAAACAAACAAAGAAACATACTTATACAATGCGGATGAAAACACCTACGTCAAAGGAAACTTTTTGGCAAAAGGCAAAGAATTCGTTGTTCAGGGTGACTGCGGAACAAGCAGCGGCTGGGCATACGGATACAGCAAAATCAACGGTGAAAACCGCTGGGGCTATGTTCCCATTGCAGATGTTTCAACCAAAGGCACCGTTTCGCAGTATAATAACCTCGGGTGGGCTTGGCCGGTAAAGGATGTAAAAAACGGTGTAACACAAACAACAAAAGCAAGATACATAACTTCGCCGTATGGATGGAGAGATACGGATCCTGCACGACACAAAGGAATAGATATAACAAACGGTATATCAAGCAATGATAATTTATCAAAAAGCATAGACGGATACGAAGTTGTATCATCTTTTGCAGGAAAAGTAATTTATGTTTGTGAGGATAAAAACAAATCTTGCGGATATTGTGTTGCAATAAGATCAAACAAAAAAGATCCTATTACCGAAAAATACTATGTTGCAATATATATGCATTTAAAATCTAAACCCTCAGTAAAAGAAAACCAAAACATTTCTGCAAACACTTTACTTGGTTATGTCGGTGATACAGGTAATTCAGGTGGTTCACATCTCCATTTTGAAGTTAACAATCAAAATCTCTCTTACGGGCAAAAAACATATTACGAAAACAACTCAAATAAAGAGATGGTTTTTGGCAGTGTTATAAATCCATTGTTTTTCTATATGAATTATTACAACTTACCAGAAGGCGATTCCGCTAAAATAAAAATCAATCCAACTTGTGATGCAATGAATTACAGAAAACCGTTATGGTACGGTGATGATATAAAGGAGAGTAAGTATCCATGAAAAAACTTATAGCTTTACTAGTAATTTTAGTCTTATTAGTTTTAACCATTGCTTGTGAAAAAGAAAAGGAAACCGGCAAAACAACAACTACAACAGAAAGCATACAAACATATGAAGCATTGTCATCAACAACAAAGCATAAAGTTGACGGTTTGAAAAAAAATGAAACAAAAAATGATAACGGTGGCGGCTATATAGAATCCGGAAAATATAGACAACGTTACAATAATGTTCCCTATGATTTTGTTGTGTTAGTCGGCGAAAAAGAGTTTGATAGATGGTATGATGAGATATATGAATTCAATCCTGACAAATCTCAGGTTGTATCTTTTATTCAGTATTTTAATATATCAAAAGAAGTTTTTGAAAAGACTAACCTGCAAATGGCAAAGAGTTTCGCCGAATTCAATCCCACAATGAGACCAATGGATTACGAAAATCAACAGACATACGAAATCTATAACGCAGATATTATTTATACTTTTGATGATGATATAATCAATGAGTATTACTTGACACCTGACTACCCATATTGTGCTGATTTTGAATATGAAGCGGCTGTTAAAAGAGGCGAATACACCTCTCAAACCGAAGAATGGGTTGACATTGAACAAATGGAAGCCGAGATAATCGCAAAATACGGTGAGGCTGAAATTGTGACGGAAGCTGCTGAAACAACAGAAGAATAACACCGTTATCAGGGGGCGGACACAGAACCGTCCCCTGTTTTTTTGCTGTTTCTTTATAATCGGTCATAGGCAGAGCCTATCCGAACTTCTTCACTATTCACTATTACTTATTACCTAAAAAATGAATGAAATCCGTTTCATCCAACGCCGTCACCGCCGCCCTCACCGCTTCGGGGGAAGGCTCAATTTTGGATATTTTTCTTGAAAAAACCGTGTTTTTTTTCAGTATTGTGCCGCCGAAGGTCCGGTTATCGCCCGTGTCGGAAAGTGTTTTTTTGCATAATTCAAGCATCGCCGTATAGCCCTTGCCGCCGCATTCCCATTGTGCGTATCTTGCAAGAATTTCGGTTTCATAAGAAAATATTTTGTTTTCGGAATTTATGCCCAAAGCAATCAGCGTTTTGTTTCCGGCTTCGCCGTTCGGTTCAATTCCGTTCTCACGCTGAAAATTTTTTATGCTTTTTCTTGTTGTGAAATCATAAATTCCGTTTATCTCACCCGAATAACAGCCTCTGTTTTTCAGCTCTCTCTGAACGGCACACACTCTTTCGCCGCTGCAGCCGAGACCAAACGCATAAGCATCGGATTTGCTCATTGCAATAATTATAATCAGAATAATCAGATTAACCGCCGCCGCGATTGTTACCTGCCACGCAGCCTCATTTTTTTCGCTCATTTCATTTACACCTCGTTTTTATTTTGAAAAAATAAAAAATTTTTATGAAAACAATTTATTGTTATTTTAAAGAAAAAACACAATATATGGCGAAAAAAGAAATATTGGGCACTATTCACAAAAATATTTTGCATATGTTAGCAAAAAGTTGTTGACAAAATTCAAAAATTCATATATTATAATCGTTAAGAGGATTTTAAGAGGTGTGTAAATGCACGAAAACAGCAAAAAAAACCTCAGCGAAGAGGAGCTTGCGGTGCTTGCCGCAAACGGTGACGATGAGGCAATGAGCCTTCTCATAACCGCCATAACTCCAATCGCAAAGGCCAAAGCTGCCAAATATGCCGAGGCACGCATATCCGACGAGGATTTATATCAGGAGGGTATGATAGGTTTTATAAAAGCTGTTTATTCTTTCGACCCTGCAAAGGGCGTTAAATTCAGAACATATGCAAACACCCTCATAAGAAACGAGATTTACACGGCATATGAGAAAATGTGCAACGGCAAGAATGAAGCATTGACCGGTGCCCTTTCTCTTGACGAGAATTCAGAGCAGGGCTCAGGCATCTCGGAAAGTGCCGAAAATATTGTTATTGATATTTTTGAATATCAGAGAATAAAAGAAATCCTCAAAAGCAATCTTTCTAATTTTGAGCAGCAGGTTATTAATCTCAAATCCCAGGGAAAAACCAGATTACAGATAGCGAAGGTGCTTGAATGCAACCTCAAATCCGTTGACAATGCTTTTCAGAGAATCCGAAAGAAATTGCGAGATAAAGTCTAATATTCCTTTTCAGGAATAAAATATGCCCCCGTAGCTTAAAGAATAGCGTTGTTAAACAAAGATGACGGTGCAATTCCGTCCAAGGGCGAAAAATATTTTCAAGCGAGGTTAAAAATCATGTACGAAGACAAAACTCTCATCTGTAAGGAATGTGGCAACGAATTCGTTTTCACAGCCGGTGAACAGGAATTCTATGCTGAAAAAGGTTTCGTAAACGAACCCCAGCGTTGCAAGGCTTGCCGTGATGCAAGAAAGAACGCAACCCGTGGCGAGCGTGAGTGGTTTGAAGCAACCTGCGATTCCTGCGGTGGAGTTGCAAAGGTTCCCTTTAAGCCCCGTGAGGACAGACCTGTTTACTGCAGCGAGTGCTTCGCAAAGAAGCAGGAAGAAGCATAATCCTGGAACCAAAATATATGCTGATTACTTACCCTCTTGAGTTTTCAAGAGGGTTTTAATTTTGCTTCACAAAAGTTAAATACGGCTTATGCCGTGTGATATATTGCTTCGCAATGTGATATTTTCGGCTTTGCCGAAAGTGATATTCGCCTTCGGCGAGTTTCGGAAGGGCTTCGCCCTTACCCATTATATATTCGGTCATAGGCGGAGCCTATCCTTAATATGCGAAAGCATAATTCATTCGAGCTTCAGCGAGTATTTCATATTGTTTTACAATATTTCATACACGAATGTGTATATCACTGTTTTTCAAAGAAAAACTACTCCGCCCACCATTCGCTTTTCCAGATTCTTTCAATCAGTTCATCGGCGATTTTGCCGCTTTTTTCAAAATCCATAGCTTTAATATATGCACTTTCAAGCTCGTCGTGAACGGTTTTTGCCGAAATAAGGGCAGAAACCGCCTCATCAAGCAGCTCTTTTGATGCTTTTTTTGAAAATCCGAGCCGTGCCTTATATTCTCTCATTTTATCGGGATTATAAAACCTGCGAAGATTAACGCTCTTTGTGGGAATAAAATCAAGACTGCACAGCTTATCCTGAGTAAAAAATCCGAGTGAAAGCTCTTTGATGATGATATGCCGCAGCCCGTCATTTGTCAGCGAGGGGCTTGAAATAACGGAAAAACCGTTTGCAAGTGCATAGGTGCGAAGCTCTTTTATGAGCTTTGCCGCCGCAACGCCGAAATCATCCTCAAAAACAATTTTGAAATCGCAGAGAGAATTCACCGTTGAGGAAAAGAAAAAATATCCCTCAGGAGTTATGGCGTCAAGCATTCTTGTTTTTTCAAGCCCGATTTTACCCGAGGGCTTTTTAAACCAGCGGGTTGCAAGGCGGGTTGCATATCTTTCAAGCCGCCTTTTATCAAGGCATTCCTTGCAGATTTTTTCACCGTCGCCGAAAACGGAAAAAGCAGAATCAATAAATCTTCTGCTTCTCTTATGGCAGGCTTTGTTTTCATCGGTAAGCTTGATTATTTTTTCTTTGTTTTCAAGCAGTTTTGCTTTATCCCAGCAGTCGCCAAGATTGATTATTTCACCCGTTGCACCCGGATATTCGGGGTCGAGAGTATGGGGCGAGGTGCCGTCGCATATGCTCACCCGAAGCGACGGAAAAATAACTCCGTCAAGCGAATTCGGGTCTGATGAGCAATAAATTCTTTCGCAGTCAATATCTCTTTTTTCCATTTCATCGGCAATTTTTTTCATCAGAGAAGATTTGCCCGTGCCGGGCCCGCCTTTTATGATGTAGGTATACTGACCCTCAATTTTCGGAGTAAGCTGTGAAAAGCAGGAGAAAAATCCGTTTTTGCCGCTTGAGCCGAGAAAATATGATTCTTTCATTTAAAAGCCCCCTTTGATAACAGATTATTCGGAATTTGCCTTAATTGTGAAAAAAAGGCAGTATTTTTCCCGAGTTTTTTTCTTTTCAGCGTTAAAAATCAAAATATAGCCTCTAAAAACAAAAATTTCACTTGATATTATTATAATTATATTATATAATACTATGGTAAGCAGAGCTTTCTTTTGGTCATGTGGCGTGTGGGTCCTGTGCGACAGGACACCGTGAACCATGTCAGGCGGGTGAACCGAGCAGCATTAAGCGGACTGTTTTGTGCGCCACAGTCTGCCTACCGCCATATGACCAAGATAAAGCTCTTTATTTTTTAATGAGGAGGGTGAATATTTTGTATCAAGCACTTTACAGAAAGTGGAGACCGAAAACCTTCAGCGATGTAAGCGGTCAGCCTCACGTTACAAAAACCCTGCAAAGCCAGCTTGAAAGCGGCAGAATATCGCACGCTTATCTTTTCACCGGTTCCAGAGGAACGGGCAAAACCTCGTGTGCAAAAATTCTTTCAAAAGCGGTCAACTGCCTTTCTCCCGTTGATGGCAATCCCTGCAACGAATGCGAAATATGCAAGGGAATTGAAAGCGGAGCAATTCTTGATGTTATTGAAATAGACGCTGCCAGCAACAACGGCGTTGACAATATCCGCGATTTGCGTGAAGAAGCAAATTTCACTCCCGTTAATGCAAAATACAGAGTTTATATAATAGACGAGGTGCATATGCTCTCAATCGGTGCATTCAATGCACTGCTCAAAACTCTTGAAGAGCCGCCCTCACACGTTATTTTTATCCTTGCAACAACAGAAATACATAAATTGCCCGCAACCATTCTTTCAAGATGCCAGCGATTTGATTTCAAGCGTATTTCTCCTGAGGATATAACCGCCAGACTAATTTATGTTGCCGAAAAAGAAAATGCAACTCTCACCGAGGGTGCCGCAAGCCTTATTGCAAGAATTGCAGACGGCGGTATGCGTGACGCTCTGTCACTTCTTGACAGATGCTTTGCAATGGGCACCGAGGTTGACGAAAATGCTGTCAGTGCGGCGGCGGGAATTGCGGGAACAATGCATCTTTTTGCTTTCTCGGAATTTGTTGCGAACGCTGATTTCACAAATGCATTAAGGCTTGTTTCAAAGCTTCACAGCGAGGCCTGCGATATAGACAGTCTTTGCACCGAGCTCACCCTTCATTTTCGCAATCTTATGGTTGCAAAAACCGTTAACGACTGCGACGGACTGATAGTTTGCTCAAAGGATGAAATGCAGAAGCTCAAAGAAAGAGCCGCACAGTTTAAATTATCAAAAATTCTTTCGTGCATTGAAATTCTGGGTCAGACTGCAAAAAATATAAAGAATTCAGCAAACAAAAAAATTCAGCTTGAAGCCGCAGTAATAAAAATGTGCGGTCCTTCATCGGGCGATAATTCTTCTGTTTCAGCAGAAATTGAAGAAAGAATTGCAAAGCTTGAAGAAATGCTTGCTTCGGGATACAAGGCTGCTCCCGCACCTGCGGAAAAACCGAAGGCTGCCGAGCCCGCAAAAACCGAGCCCGCACCTGCAAAAGAGGAAAAAAAGGCTGAAGAAGCTCCCCCTCTTCCGCCAACACCTCCCGCAGAAGAAGCTGCTCCCGCAATTTCAGACGGAGCGTTTGCTGGCTGGTCGGATGTGCTCGACAAGCTCTTAAAATACGATATTCCCCTTTACGGAATTCTGGCAGGCTCCTCCGCCAACATCAAAAACGGCAGGCTTGTTATTAATTCCGATAATCCCACGCTTTATGATTTTATCTGCACCGATACTCACTTTAAAGAGCTTGCAAAGGCTGTTTATGAAACTGTTGGTCAGAAAATGAAAATAGCGGTTGCAACCGCAGAAAAACCCAAGGCATCTTCAAGCCCTCTTGAAGAGCTGAAAAACAAAATCAATAAGTTTAATAATAACTGACGGAGGTTAACAATATGAAAGCAAGAATTCCCAGTGCTCCCCAGGGCGGAAATATGATGAAAAAAATTCAGGAAATGCAGGAGAATATGACCCGCATTCAGCAGGAGGTTGAAGCAACCGAATTTTCATCAACCGTAGGCGGCGGAGCCGTTGAGGTTGTTGTAACAGGTGCTCACGAGGTAACTGCAGTTAACTTAAAGCCCGAAATTGTTGACCCCGAGGATATTGAAATGCTTCAGGACCTCATTATTTCGGCATTCAATGAAAGCATCCGCAAGGCAAACGAAGCAATGGAAAAAGGTATGGAGCAGGCTAAGGGCGGCCTTTCCATCCCCGGTCTTTTCTGATGAACGGATTCACACCGTCGCTCGATAAGCTTATTGAGCAGTTTGCACGCCTTCCATCTGTCGGAAGAAAAAGTGCACAAAGGCTTGCTTTTCACATTCTTGAAATGAGCGATAAGGATGCACAAACCTTTACCGACACAATTCTCAATGCAAGAAAATCAATTCACCGCTGCGAAATCTGCTGCAATCTTACCGACGGCGAGGTTTGCTCGGTGTGCACTTCTCCTTCAAGAGATAAATCGGTAATCTGCGTTGTTGAAGACCCCAGAGATGTTATTGCCATTGAACGCACTCACGAATATAACGGTTTATATCACGTTCTTCACGGTGCAATTTCACCGATGAACGACATAAGCCCCGAGGATATTTGCATAAAAGAGCTTTTAAAGCGTCTTTCGGATGAAAGCGTCAAAGAAATTATTATGGCAACCAATCCCACGGTTGAGGGCGAAGCAACTGCTATGTATATTTCAAGAATAATAAAGCCTCTGGGAATTAATGTGAGCCGCCTTGCTTACGGCGTTCCCGTTGGTGCAGACCTTGAATATGCCGATGAATTTACTCTGATAAGGGCGATTGAGGGAAGAAACGAGCTGTAAGTTATCCACTTATTTATACTTTTCCACCCCCTGGTTTTCCACTTTTAAACATTGTCAAAAATTGGCAGGAGGATTCCCTCAGACTATCCACTTTTAAAAGTTGACAAAATCAGCAAAAAAATCCAATGTTTTCAAGGCGTTCAGAGGTTATACCACATTTCAACGCCCCCTACTACTACTACTATTTAATATATATATTTTAACTTATATAATAAACGAAAAAACCCCGATCAGTGCATTTTCCTTTTCCGATAGGGTGTGCACAAAAAAACAGGAGGAAAACTCTATGAAAGTTATCTGTAACACACTTGAACTTTCCGAAGCCTGCCAGATAGTACAGAGAGCAGCTTCAACAAAAACTGCAATTCCCGCTATTGAAGGTATTCTTATGATAGCAAAGGATAATCTTCTTTATCTTAAAGGCTATGACCTTGAAATGGGAATTGAAACAGTTATAGGTGCAAGAGTTGAAGAGGAAGGTGAGCTTGTTCTCAATGCTCATATGTTCAGCGAAACTCTTCGCAAGCTTCCCGAGGATTTTGTTAATATCGAAAGTGATGAAAGATACATCGCTTCAATATCCTGCGGTGAGTTTGAATCAACTCTTATCGGTATTTCAGCAGAGGAATTCCCCGACCTTCCCTCTGTTTCGGGCGGTTATCCCATTGAGGTTGCTCAGAAGGTTCTCAGAGATATGGTAAGAAAAACCATTTTCTCTGTTGCGGTTAAAGACAGCAAAATAGTTCACACCGGTATTAAGTTTGAGGTTGAAACAAATCACCTTCGTCTTATTGCCGTTGACGGCGTTCGTCTTGCTATCAGAAATGAAGAAATCCGCTATGAGGGCGAAAACCTTTCATTCGTTGTTCCTGCAAAAACACTTTCGGAAGTGCTCAAGCTTATAAATGACGATGAAGAGCCCATTATCATCAGCGTTGGCAAGCGTCACATTGTTTTTGAGGTTGCGGGCTATGCAATAACCTCAAGACTTCTTGACGGCGAATTCCTTAATTACAAAGCTGCAATTCCCTCAACAAAAAAATCGGTTGTTACCGTTGATACAAGAAAGCTTATTGACAGTATCGACAGAACATCGCTTATCATCACAGATAAAATTAAGAGCCCCATCAAGTGCGTTTTCAGCGAAAATCTTATTAAGATGAACTGCATTTCTTCTCTCGGCACGGCAAACGATAAGGTTGCGGCAAATATTGAGGGTGAAGAATGCACAATCGGCTTTAACAATAAATATATGCTTGAAGCTCTTAAGGTTTGCGACAGCGATGAGGTCAAGATTATTCTTAATGGTGCTGTTGCACCCATTCTCATTGTTCCCAACCAGGGCGATGAATTCAAATTCCTTATTCTTCCCGTGAGGCTGAAAAATGAAGATTAAAGTTAAGGTTGCCGAAAAAAAGAAGGTAACAAAAAAAATAGACACGGATTTCATAAGACTTGATTCTTTTCTGAAAATGTGCGATGCCGTTCAGACGGGCGGACACGCAAAAATCGTTATTCAGGAAGGCGAGGTCAAGGTTAACGGCGAAATCTGCACTTCAAGAGGAAAAAAACTCCGCAGCGGCGATTCTGCAGAGTTTGAAAGAGTAATTTATATTGTTGAGTAAATTTTTTTGAAAGGAATGGTGAAAAGTTGATAATCAATTCCCATTCCGCAAAAAACTTCAGAAATATAGATGAAATAAGCTTTGACCCGCACCCTGAAATGAATGTTATTTACGGCGAAAACGGTCAGGGCAAAACAAATATTATTGAAAGCATCTGGCTTCTGACGGGTTTTTACAGCTTCCGTGCAAGAAAAAATATTCAGCTGATAAAGCAGGGTGAGCACGAGGCGGAAATTAACTCTGATTTTTATTCACATATGCGTGAGCAGAATGTGATAATGAAAATAAACAAGAAAAAAGAAATTATTCTTAACGGAGTTAATGAAAGCTCGCCGAGAGTTATGATGGGTAAGTTTTATGCCGTTGTTTTCTCGCCTAATACGCTCGGAATAGTGCAGGACGGACCGGGTGAAAGAAGAAAGATGCTTGATGTTGCCCTGAGCCTTGTGAAGCCCAATTATGCCGTTTTAATGAGCAGGTATCTGCGTGTGCTTGACCAGAGAAATGCTCTGCTTAAAAAGCTCGGTGAAAAAAGCTTTGAATTTGATTATATGGCTCCGTGGGATGCGGAGCTTGTTAATCTCGGAGCAAAAATTATAAAATACAGACTTGATTATGTTGAGATGCTTTCGGAAATTTCGGGCGAAATTTATGAGGGTATCAGCTCGGGCAGAGAAAAATTTTCTTTCTATTATGATTTTTCAAAAGAAAATATCAGCGAAGAAGAAATAAAGAAAAAGCTTTCCGAAAACCTTGAAAAAACAAGGGATGCCGATATAAAAAGGCTTTATACAAACGCGGGCCCGCATACCGATGATTTAGTGCTCATTCTTAACGACAGAGATGTAAGAATTTACGGCTCGCAGGGTCAGCAGAGAAGCTGTGCCCTTGCAATGAAGCTCGGCGAAGCATCAATAATTGAAAAAATAACAAGCGAATGCCCCGTTGTGCTGCTTGATGATGTTATGAGCGAGCTTGACGAAGGCAGACAGACATTTATTTTGAATTATCTTGATAATTGGCAGGTTTTTATCACCTGCTGCGACCCTTCAACTCTGCTTCGCTCAAAAAAAGGCAAGGCTTTTGAGGTCAAAGATGGAAAAATAACTGAAATGGAGTAAAAAAATGTATCTTCATCTCGGAATGGATAAGGTTATTACCTTTGATGAAATAATAGGAATTTTTGATCTGGACACAACAACCGTTTCAAAAAATACCCGAAATTATCTTGCTATGGCTGAAAAGGCGGGCAAGGTTGAAAATGTTTGTTATGATTTGCCCAAATCCTTTATTGTTTGTATTGATAAAGACGGCAATGAAAAGGTTTATATTTCGCAGATTTCATCATCAACATTGCTTAAAAGAACGGGCTATGTTGACAGCCTGACAAATATATAAAAATTAAAAGCACCCGATTGGGTGCTTTTTTAATGCGTAATTATTGAATTAAAAATGAAATACTTCGTATGAAATTATCAAATAATGAAATATAAATATGAAATGTTTTACATTATGGGTAGGGGCGACCATTGGTCGTCCGCTGTAATGTAGATTACCATCGTCGATGTTTTGAAAAAATGACAACCCCCTCCGCTTCGCTTTGCTCAGCACCTCCCCTGAAGGGGAGGCTGACAAGAGGCTCCCTCGTGAGGGAGCTGTCGAGCGTTCAGCGAGACTGAGGGAGTTCTTTATGCAGATTTTATTTTAAAAATTAATAACCGTATTTTTGTCTGTATGCTTCTCTGTCAAGGCGTGTAACGATTTTTTCGCCGTCAAATATAAGAATACAGTAGGCACTGCCGGCTTTTTTGCCCTGGTCAAACCATTCTGCAAAAGCTTTCTGCATTGTTGTATCTCTCTGAAGCTCTGCGGGTTTAAGGCAGCTCTTGCCCTGACCGTATATTCTCCAGCAATCGCCGAAATCATAGGTGCGTTTTATATCGAGGGGCTCAAAATCGAGAATGAAATCTGCAGCATTTGAGTTTTCGGGCAGAATGTTGAGATTATCGGGATAGAGAAGCCAGGAATTGCAGCAGATAATAATGTGCTTTCCGTCAAATCTGTCCTTGAAGAACTCGAATGCTTTCTTGTATGTATCCATTCTTGTTTCATATGTGAGAGGTCCGAGATGTGAGGGAATGTGGAGTCCGAGCACAAAGTCGCTGTCCTTTATGAAAACGCCGTTATCATCATAAAATTCCTCGCCGAAATCGGAAAGGTCAAACTGGAATCTGCCGATACCGAATCTTTCGAGTGTATAGAAGCTTCTGAACCAGCCCTCAACGAAAGTGCCGTAAATATCAAAATTTTCTTTGCATTCGAGCATCTTGACCTTAAGGTCGGTTATTGATCTCCAATAGATTTCCTCGCTGATGCCCTGCTTTTTATATTCGGCAAGCAGAGGCTTTGTGCAGTTAATTAAAAGAACAAGATTAACCGTGTATTCACTTTCGCCGATTTCTTCTGCGATTGCCTTTATTTTATCTGCAAAATGGTTGAAATTCTGCTTTCTGCCCCAATATGCTCTGTAGCAGGCATCATAGAGCTTGTTTGCCTTTTCGTTTGCAATGATTTTTTCGTTTGTTCTGATTATTACCTGTTTTGCATCTTCGGGATAGTTAAGCTTATCCATAACAAATAATGCGTGATTAAAGTTTTTCATAAATTACACCTCATTCAAGTGCGGAAAGAATTTTTGCAATTCTTGCCAAGTCCTCTTTATCATAAAAATCAATTTCAAGAGTTCCGTTTTCTTTGCCGTTTTTGGTTATAACCTTTGCTTTTCTGCCCAGGCTGTTATTCAGCGAAAGCTCAACCTCATCAAAAAACGGATTTCTTGAGCTTCTGCGGGGCTTTGCTTCTTTTTTCTCTGCGGTCAGGGTTTTAACAAGCTTTTCGGTTTCTCTTACCGAAAGACCCTTTGCAATAATTAATTCCGCTGCAGAAATAATAAGCTTTTCATCGTCTATTGCCGCAAGGGCACGGGCGTGACCTGCAGAAAGCTTGTTTTCACGAACCAATTCAAGAACGCTTGCGGGAAGCTTCAGAAGGCGGAGTGCGTTTGCAACTGCGGGGCGGGATTTACCGACTCGCTTTGCGGCATCCTCCTGAGTTAAATTGAAATCCTTTATAAGTGAAGAAAACCCGAGTGCTTCCTCAACGGGATTTAAATCTTCACGCTGTAAATTTTCTATTAAAGAAATAACAGCCGCTTCATCATCAGTTAAATCCTTGATAATAACGGGAACCTGAGTGAGCCCCGCAATGCGGCTTGCACGCCATCTTCTTTCGCCTGCGATAAGCTGATAACCTCCGCCGAGAATGGGGCGGACAAGCAAGGGCTGCAAAACGCCGTGCTGTGCGATTGAATCGGCAAGCTCTGAAAGAGCCGCTTCGTCAAAATATTTTCTTGCCTGCTCCTTATTCGGTTCAATATCAAGAAGATTGAGTTTGACCGGCTGAACAGAGCTATTTTCTTCTATGGAATTATCGGCAAGCAAAGAGCCGAGGCCTCTGCCGAGACCGCTTTTTTTCGGTGCCATTTTATTTCTCCTTTCCGTTAAGCTTTAAAAATTCATCTGCAAGCTCATTATAGGCATTGCTGCCCTTTGAGGATTTATCATAATACATAACGGGCTGACCGTAGCTCGGAGCCTCGGAAAGACGCACGTTTCTTGGAATATATGTTGAATAAACCTTTTTAGGAAAGCATTTTTTAACCTCATCAACAACCTGCTGGGTGAGGTTGAGTCTGCCGTCATACATTGTTAAAAGCACGCCTTCGATTTCAATATAGGGATTATAAAGGCGTTTAACTGTTCTGACTGTGGCAATAAGCTGCGAAAGACCTTCAAGTGCATAGAATTCGCACTGAATGGGAACCATCAGAGTATCCGCCGCAACAAGACCGTTAAGGGTTATAAGACCGAGTGAGGGCGGGCAGTCAAGAAAAATAAAATCAAATTTATCTGAAACAAGGGCAAGTGCATTTTTAAGCTTTGATTCTCTTTTTTCCAGGTCAACAAGCTCAAGCTCCGCACCCGCAAGGTCCATACTTGAAGGCATAACCCAAACATTCTCAAATTCGGTTTTAACAATGGCATCCGAAGCACTGCTGCTGCCGATAAGAACGCTGTAGGATGATTTTTCAAGACCTCTTTTATTGATTCCGAGACCGCTTGTTGAGTTACCCTGCGGGTCAATATCAACGAGCAGAATTTTATATCCTTTGCTTCCGAGAGAAGCGGTGAGGTTAACGGCAGTTGTTGTTTTGCCCACTCCGCCTTTCTGGTTAACAATAGCAATAGTTTTGCACAAAATAATCTCTCCCGATTAACATATTGGATTAATTATATCATATATAGCTTTAAAATGGAAGAATAAATTAAAATTTATATAATGGGAACGGGCAAAGCCCGTCATTAATTACGAATTCCGAATTGATTAAATGTTTCACGTGAAACGCAAGAAGGGCAGGTCAAGCGACCTGCCCTCCCCGCTGGATGTGGGTGTGAAAGAGAAAGATATGGTAAATAAGGAATAGGTAATTTAAGCCGAAGTTTTTTTAGCCCGTATATAGCAGCCCTTGCTTTTCGGTATGCGGACTATGTATTCAATATATTCATCGGTTTCGCTCTTTGCGGAGTCTGCCTCAATGCCTGCTCTTCGCATAGTGTCAACGGCGTGATTAAGGGTGTTTACAAAAATTCTTACATCCTTGAAAAGCTTGACCGTTGGCTGCCTTGGCTTTGTATCGTTGGCAATGAGCTGCGAAATAAGCTTTTCGGATTCCGCAACGCTGAGCCTTTTTTCAGCGATTATTGAAAGTGCACGCTGCATCTGGCTTTCGCTTGTGAGCTTCAGAAGTGCTCTTGCGTGCCTTTCAGTCAGGTTTTCCTGCGTTATTTTGAGCCTGATTTCTTCGGGCAGACGCAAAAGACGAAGCTTATTTGAAATGGTGGGCGGAGCTTTGCCGAGCTTTTTGCATATTTCATCGCGGCTCATTCCGTAATCGGTCAGCAGCTTTTCAATGGCAACCGCTTCCTCAAAAAATCCGAGGTCACAACGCTGAACATTTTCAATAAGAGCAAAGAGGGCTGATTTTTCATCATTTGCTTCCATTATAATGCAGGGCACCTTGGTTATGCCCACAAGCCTTGATGCTCTCAGGCGGCGTTCACCCGATATGAGCTCGTAGTTACCTTTGGCATTTATGCGAACCGCAATGGGCTGAATAATGCCGTTTTGCCTTATGCTTTGTGCCAGACCCTCAAGTTCATCAAAATCAAACCTTTTGCGGGGCTGGTTGGGATTCGGATAAATTTCCTCCTGCGGAACAAGAATAATCTGCCCGCCGATTTTATATTTTCCGTTTTTCAAATCAAAATCCCCCCGTCGGTTCATTCATTGACTAAATGATAGCACCAACGGAGGGGTTTGTCCAACCTTTTCGTATGACGGAAAAATCCGACTTTCGACCTTAATTTTTAAATTTAAAGCGGTTTTTTGGCAATCTGTGCGGAGGGTCTGGGATATTTTGGCGGAATTTGCGAAACTTTTTTGATAATAATTATTGTTCTTTCGCCGCCGTCAGAAAGAGTAAATGTTTTTTTATCAATAATTTTACCGCCGAGAATTTTCAAAGCATTCTTTGCAAGGGCGATTTCTTCATCAGCCTTTGCACTTTTCATAGCCGCAAAAACTCCGCCAACCTTAACAAACGGCAAACAGTATTCGCAAAGCAAATTCAATGCGGCAACTGCCCTGGAGCAGACTATATCATATTGCTCACGGTATTCGGGCTGCTTGCCTGCCTCTTCTGCCCTTGAATGAAGGGTTTCGGCATTCAAGCCGAGTGCTTCAACAGTTGATGCAACATATCTGAGCTTTTTAGCCGTGCTGTCAACCATAGTAAGCTTTATATCGGGTCGGCAGATTAAAAGCGGTATTCCCGGAAAGCCTGCACCCGTGCCCAAATCAAGAACCTTTGCTCCTTCTTCGGGTGTAACTGCGGAAAGAAGAGATATGCTGTCAACGAAATGCTTTATAACAACCTCGTCGGGCTCGGTTATTGCGGTGAGATTCATTGTTTTGTTTTGCTCAATCAATCTTTCGGCAAGCATATCGAATCGGCTGATTTCTTCTTCACCGAGCTCAATTCCGAGTGAAGCAGCATTATTTTTAAGTAAATCCTTATTGATTAGCATTGGCGGTGTTCCTCTCAAGATAAATAAGTAAAACAGAAATATCTGCGGGTGAAACGCCCGATATTCTTGAAGCCTGACCAACGGTTTCGGGTCTTATTTTATTAAGCTTTTCGGCAGCTTCAAGACGGAGACCCGTTATATCATTATAATCAATGCCTTCGGGCAGACGCTTTACTTCAAGGCGGCGAAGCTCATTTATCTGCTGCTCCTGCCTTTTTATATATCCTTCATATTTAATATCGATTTCAACCTGCTCAAAAATCTCAAACGGCAAATCGGGTCTGTTTTTATCAAACGGAGCAAGTGCTTCATAATCAATCTGCGGTCTGCGAAGAAGCTCAATCATTTTAAGCCCCTTTTCGAGTGCAGATGTTTCACGTGAAACAAGCATTGCATCAATTTCAGGAGTTTTGGGGATTGAAAGATTGGCAATTCTTTCTCTCTCCTGCTCTATAAGGCGAAGCTTTTCAAGGAATGCATCGTATCTTTCCTGCGAGATAAGGCCTGCCTTATAACCGATTTCGGTCAAGCGGCGGTCTGCATTATCCTGACGGAGAACAAGTCTGTATTCCGAACGGGAGGTCATCATTCTGTATGGGTCGGAGCAGCCCTTTGTTACAAGGTCATCAATAAGAGTGCCGATATATGAGGTTGTGCGGTCAAGAATAACGGGTTCTCTGCCCTGAATTTTAAGGGCGGCGTTCATTCCCGCAACAAGACCCTGTGCGGCGGCTTCTTCATATCCGCTTGAACCGTTGAACTGACCTGCACCGTAAAGACCCTCAAAATCCTTGAATTCAAGGGTTTGCTTTAATGAAAGCGGGTCTACGCAGTCATATTCAATAGCATATGCGGTGCGTAAAAATTCGGCTTTTTCAAGGCCCGGAATGCTGCGGACTATTTTAAGCTGAACATCTTCGGGAAGCGAGGATGAAACACCCTGAAGATACATTTCATCCGTGTTTGCACCGCAGGGTTCAACAAATATCTGATGGCGTTCCTTTTCTGAAAAACGAACTATTTTATCTTCAATGCTGGGGCAGTATCTTGGGCCAACGCCGTCAATTTTGCCCGAATAAAGGGGCGAACGGTGAAGATTATCAAGAATAATCTGCTTTGTTTCGGCATTAGTGTATGTTATGTAGCAGGGTTCGGTGTTGCGGATTTCTTCTTTGTTTGTAAAGGAAAAAGCAACGGTTCTTTCGTCACCGTACTGCGGTTCAAGATTTTCGGTATCAACGCTTCTGCGGTTGATTCTGGGCGGAGTGCCCGTTTTGAAGCGGCGGGTCATAACGCCCAGATCTTTAAGCGATTTTGCAAGTGCCGTTGACGGGAACATTCCGTCGGGTCCGCTGTCATAAGAAACATCGCCGATGAAAATTTTGCCTGCAAGGAAGGTGCCCGTTGCAATAATAACAGCCTTCACTCTGTGAATGGCATCAAGGCGGGTTTTGATAATCCAGTCCGAGCCGTCTTTTTTAATATCGGTTATTTCTGCCTGACGCAGATAAAGGTTATCTGTTTTTTCAAGAACGCATTTCATATAATCGCAGTAGCCTCTGCGGTCAATCTGTGCACGAAGGCTGTGCACGGCGGGACCCTTGCCGAGATTGAGCATTCTGCTTTGCAGAGTGTTTTTATCTGCGGCAATACCCATTTCACCCCCGAGAGCATCAATCTCACGAACGAGATGACCCTTGGAGGTGCCGCCGATTGAGGGGTTGCAGGGCATATTGCCAACCCAATCAAGGTTGATTGTGAAAACTGCGGTTTTGCATCCGAGCCTTGCTGCGGCAAGACCCGCTTCGATGCCCGCATGGCCTGCACCGATAACGGCAATATCAAAATTTTCTGAAATGTATTCCATAAGCAAATCCTTAAATATAATCCGGAATTCGTAATGCGCAATTCGGAATTATAAAATTTTAATTTTTATACCAATTCAGCGATTTAAATCGTGAAAAAATGTTGTTTGAATAAGCGGGTGTTTTAGGATAATTTTTGAATGCAGAGTGATGAATGCAGAATTAAGGGTCTGCGACGCATTTACCAAATGGTTAGTTGCAGTTACTTATAAAATCGGTCATAGGCGGAGCCTATCCGAGTCTTGCCGACAGGCAAACTTCACTTTCGGCACAGCCGAAAACTTCATTTCGCTTGCGATACTTCTCTCACCGTAAGGTGAACTTCACTATTAAAAAGCTCTCGTTTACAGCCGATTGCGTGAAGCCGATTTAACTCTGCATCGTTTGGGAAATTTCTATCGTCTGTAAACCAAAATGGGCGGTATTATGCTAAATAAGAATTAAAAACGGGTGTTATTATTGCAAATAAGAATTATAATCCGCTGTTTTTCGGAGTTTTTGCAAGTTGTTTATTTTCCTACGCAGAAGCGGGAGAATACTTCGTCAACAACCGTTGCGGTTGCTTTTTCGCCCGTGAGCTCAAGAAGGGCATCTATTGCACAGTCGGCACAAACATTGACCGCATCGAATGTGACGCCGAGCTCGAGTGCACCGATTGCCTCAGTCAGATGATTAACCGCTTTAAGGCAGCATTGACGCTGTCTTTCGCCCGTGAGGCAGGCGGCGGAGGGGTCAAATTCATTTGTTGAAAGAAGAGAGGCAACTGCGTTTTCAAGCTCTTCCCTGCCCTCGCCCGTTGATGCCGAGATTTCCACAACCGTGTGGAAAACCTCGCCGATAATTTTTCTGTCGAGTGCGGCGGGAAGGTCGGATTTATTAAGAATTGCAATGCTCTTTTTGCCTTCGCATTGTTTGATGATTTCTTTATCGTCATCTGTAAAAGCTTCGCTCGAATCAAAAACCGCAAGCACAAGCTCCGCCCTTTCAAGGCGGCGTTTTGCCATATTGACGCCGATATTTTCAACGGTGTTTTCGGTTTCGTGAATTCCCGCAGTATCGGCAATGCGAAGAATGATTTCGCCGAGCATAACCTTTTCTTCAACAATATCACGGGTTGTGCCCGCAATATCGGTAACAATCGAGCGTTCAAAGCCCGTGAGAAGATTCATAAGCGTTGATTTGCCAACGTTGGGTCTGCCGACAATAACGGTGTCAATGCCCTCGGTGACGGCTCTGCCGCAATCGTAGCGTTTAAGTATTGTTTCAAGCTCCGATTTAACATTTTTAAAAACGGCAAGCATTTCGTCAGATGAGGTATCTTCAATATCCTCATCGGGGTAATCCACCCAGGCGGCAAGGGATGCACAGATGCCGATGATTTTATCAGCACATTCCCTGATTTTGCGGCTGAGGTGACCGTCAAGTGTGTTGAGTGCGGCGGCGGCAGCCTGCTTGCCCGAAGCACCGATTAAAGCCATAACGCTTTCGCTGCCCGCAAGGTCCATTTTGCCGTTGAGGAAAGCTCTTTTTGTGAACTCCCCCGCCTCCGCTGGTCTTGCACCCGCATTGAGGGCGGCTCGCAGAATTTGTTTTGTAACATATAAACCGCCGTGGCAGTTGATTTCTGCAACATCCTCGCCCGTATAGCTTTTCGGAGCACGAAAAACGAGGCAGACTGCCTCGTCGATTTTTTCGTTATTATCATAAACCGAGCCGAAATGGGCACAGTAGCCCTTGCTTTCGGTCAGTGAAATTCCGCTTACGGGCCTGAAAATCTTTGCCGCAATTTCAACGGCGTTTTCGCCCGATATTCTGATTATTCCTATTCCGCCGGGTGCATTCGGAGTTGCAATGGCGGCTATAGTTTGGTTATTCATAAATAATTCTCCTTACTCGCAAACAAGGGGCACACGCTTGCCGCTGATTCGCTTTGCAATACGGCTGAAAGCAAGCGATGAGGGTGCAAATTCCTTGGGAGAAGTGCCGGTTACGGAGCTGAAGCCTATGTTTGCATCGCGGGGCACAACTCCGAGAAGCTGAACACCCGTTTCATCGATGCATTGGTCGATGTTGAGAAGCTTCTTTTTGCAGACGGGCTTAACCTCAAACATATTGATAACAAGGCGTACATCTTCAATTTTAAGCCTGCGGAGCCCTGCAAAAGCCATTGAGCAGCTTCTGACACAAACGCTGTCGGGCGTTGTAACAACAATTGCCTTGTCTGCACCTGCGGCGGCGAGCTCAAAGCCTCTGTCAATTCCCGCGGGGGAATCGAGGAGAATATAATCGTAGTTTTCAGAAAGCGATTTGAAAAGAGAAGCAACCGCTTCGGGAGTGAATTCATCGTAAAAGCTGCGGGGTGCGGCAATCAAATCAATATCAGCCTTGATTATTGCCTGCTCTGCGGAGCATCTTTCAAGAAGAAGGTCGCCCCAGTCAAAAACTACCTGCTCGGAAACGCCGAGAAGAATATCAAGGGAGCGAAGCCCTATATCGCAGTCGGCGGCAAGCACCTTATAGCCGAGGTTGGCAAGTGCCCTGCCCGCACCAACGGTGAAGGATGATTTACCCGAGCCGCCTTTGCCCGAAGCAACAACAATTATCTGTGCCACGGTGAACACTCCTTTCGTAATAGTTTCAGATAATAGATAATAAAGAATAGTGAATAAATAATAGATAAGGAAGGGCGTCGCCCTTACCCGATTTTTATCAGGGAATAAGAACGTTTTCAGTCTGATAGGACTGCATTGTGTCGGTTTCGCCGAAATAATAATCAACAACGGCGGCAACAACGGGAGCAACGAAAACGCCCGAGGTCATACCCTCGCCAACCGCCGCAATCGCAATTTCGGGGTTATCATAGGGAGCGAAGGCAATAAGGAAGCCGTTATTTATTTTAACGGAAACACCGTCGAGATTACGGATTTCCTGCGATGTGCCTGTTTTTGCGGCAACCTGAACGGGCAGACCTCTGAAATATGAGGAGCAGTAGCCCGTGGTACCAACCTGGAGCATACCCTGCTTAACGGTTTCAAGAGTTTCCTTTGAAATACCCGTTTCAACAACAACGGTGGGTTTTGTTTCCATAATCGTCTGTGAATAATCGTGGGATTTTATGCTCTTTACAAAATGAGTTTTATATCTCGTGCCGCCGTTTGCAATGGTTGCACAGTAGTTTGCAAGCTGAATGGGTGTGAAAAGATTACCCGCCTGACCGATTGCCGACTGAACGGTGTAACCGGGCAGCCATTCCTGATTGATTGAGTTTCTGTATTCGGGGCTGTCAAGCACGCCGCTTGCTTCACCGAGCTCACAGCCGGTTTTTGAGCCTAAACCGAAAAGAATTCGGTATTCATTCATTTTTTCAATGCCGAGCATATCGCCTACTTCATAGAAGAAGGTGTTGCAGGATTCATCTATTGCATTAACAACATCAAGAAATCTGGTGTCGTGACTCTGTTCGCATTTGAATTTCTGACCGAGATAGGTATACATTCCCGAGCAGTAGACAGTTGTGTCTTTATTGATAATCCCCTCTTCAAGAGCCGCAATGGCAACCGAGGGCTTCATCGTTGAACCCGTTGCATAGGTTGAAAGAAGAGCTCTGTTCCAGAGAGGTGAGCCTGCCGCTTTATTGAGCTCGGCGGCATTTTCGCTGTAGGTTGAAATATCATAGGTGGGGTAGGAAGCACTGCCTAAAATTGCACCCGTTCTGCAGTTGATAACAACGGCGGCACCTGCATTTTCAACCATATTGCCCTTTGTTCCCGCATAGTCAAGCAGGGCTTTTTCAAGAGATTCGGTAAGAACCTCCTGCAAACCTGCGGAAATTGTGAGCACAACGGTGTTGCCGTGCTGCGGGTCGGTGGTAACCTGAGTTGTGCTGTTGCCCTCGTCATCGGTATAAACGGTTGCTTCGCCGTCGGTTCCGCGAAGATACTCCTCCATAGCAGATTCAATGCCGCTTTTGCCGATGAAATCTGTTATTTTATAGCCCTCTGATTTTTTCTCTTTGTATTCCTCGGCATCAATAGCACCGATTCTGCCCAGAATGTGGGGAGCAAGGTCGCCGTCGGCATATTTACGCACGGGCACAACCTGAACATCAACACCCTGATAAAAATTGCTGTTTTCTTTTATTTTAGAAATTATTTCTTCGGGCACATCAACCGCAAAGGTATAGGGGCTGCCTACGCTGAAATATATTCTTTTCATTTCATAGCAAACAGATGCAACCTTTCTTGCATCTGAGGCTGAAAAATTCTGCAGCTTATAGCGGGCAATGAGTGCATCAAAGCAATCCCTGGCAGAGGCATACTCGTTAAGATGAAGCATATCCTCGCTTTTCATTTCTTTTATAAGAGATTCGGAATCCTCTTTGAACTGAATAACGCCGTTTGCATCAAAAACAAGAGGGAGCTTATCGAGCCATTCAAGTGAGTTTGACTCAAAAAGGCGGATAAGGCTGATGATTATTTCGTTGCGTTTTTCCTGCTCCTTGGCGGAGGGAAAATAAGCGTGGTCAAAAATAACGGAATAGCCCTGGTCGTTATAAACAAGCGGGTTTCCGTCTGTGTCAACAATTTCACCCCTTGCGGCAGAAATCGAAGCCGTTTTTTCGGAAACGGCAGAGCTTGCCGCAGCATATTCTTCACCATCGATAATCTGGAGCTTTACCAGGTCAAAGGCGAAGAAAACAAAAAAGAAAAGCATAACGCAGATTGCCGCAATGCGTCTTGATGCTGTTATTTTAACGTGCAAATCTGTTCATCCTTTCTTTCTGAAATAATAGTGAAGAAGTGAGGACGGGCTTTGCCCGTACCCGTTTTTATGTTTCTATTGAAAACTTTTTCTCAACCGCCCGCACAATTATAAATATAACGGGAGTGAGAACAACTGTATAGATAAATGACGGCAGATAATAGCGTAAAAGCATAAATGCCGCACTGTCCAGCGATGTGAAAACATAATGGAAAAGCCAATAGCCAAGGTTATAAATCAGGCTCCATACGGCGGAAAGCAGGGTTGCGGTAACAACATTGTTTCTCATAATTGTATTAATAAGAGTGCCGCATAAAAAGCCCGTTACAAGAAGGAAAAATGCATTGAAGCTGCCGCCTGAAGCAAAAACATCCCACAAAGCACCCGCAAAAAGCCCGAAAAGCATACCGGGCAAATCTCTTTCATACATTGAGATGCAAACAACTGCGGGAATAAGCAATAAAGCCCTGACCCCGAAAATCTGCGGAAAATAGCCGTCGGTATTCTGAAGGAGTGACAGCAGCAGCAAAATCAGAGCAAGGCTAACCCTGCGGAATATTAAAATTTTGCGGTGAGTTTCAATCGTCATATTTATTCTGTCTGACCGTTAAATGAAGTAATTATGAAAACATCTGTTATAAGCGAAAAATCAACGCCGGGCTGAATAACCGCACTTGCAGAAATATCAACTGTTCCGTCAACAACATCAACGATTGTGCCTATTATGAGGTCACGGGGGAATATGCCGCCGACGCCCGAGGTGCAGATTATTCCGCCTGCGGTAACTGCGGTTGAAGTGGGAAGCCCCGGCATATGGCAATGACCCTCCTGAGCAAGGGCAACCGTTGAGGTTACAAAGCCGAGGTCACGGGTACGCACTTCATAGGCACTTACGTTAACCTTGGGGTTAAGAATGGTGTTAACGGTGCATTGTGTGGGAGTTACCGAGGCAACAACGCCAACAAGATATTTTCCGTAAATAACGGGGTCATTAACGCTTATATCGTTAAGAGAGCCCTTGTTGAGAGTGAATGAGCCGAGATTATCCGCCGCATCTCTGCCGATAATTGCAGCTTCGGCGAAAACATAATCGGAATGCTCTTCTTTAAGACCCAGAAATTCCTGGTAGAAATCGTTTTTATGCTTAATCTGCTCATAGTCAACAAGCTGCTTGGTGAGCTTATCAATTTTTTTCTCAAGCTCTTTAATCTCACCGGCAAGAGCCGAAGAGGATTTGAAAGAAATCGGAAGCTTTGAAATTTCAGCCGAAACATAGGAGGTCAGCCTTGAAAGCGGGCCGAAAATAACTCCCGTAACGCTTGTAAGCGGAGAAGAGCCGCTTCTTGATGCAAAGGCAAACACCGACCCTGCAAGCAGGGCGGCGGCAACAACCGCAAATATTTTGAATGCAGTGCTTTTCAAAAAGCGGATCATCAGAATAGCTCCTTAGATATATTTTTTGTTGCTGATAACGTTGAGATTATCGTTTTCAAGGCAGATACCCGTGCCGTCTGCTACGCAGTCAAGAGGATTGGTTGCAATGATAACAGGGATTTTGGTTTCTGCCGAAATAAGCTTGTCAAGTCCTCTGAGAAGAGCACCGCCGCCCGTGAGCATAATGCCGTGGTCGATAATATCTGCGGCAAGCTCGGGAGGAGTTTTTTCAAGAGTTGACTTAACAGCATCAACAATCTGCGAAACGGGGTCTGCAAGTGCTTCGCGGATTTCTTCGGAAGTAACGTCAACATTCTTGGGAAGTCCGTCCATAAGGTTTCTGCCCTTGATGTTGATTGTGCCCTCGCCTTCATAGGGGAAGGCGGAGCCGATTTTGATTTTTATATCTTCTGCGGTTCTTTCACCGATAAGAAGATTATATTTTTTCTTGATGTAAGAAATGATGGCTTCGTCAAAATTATCGCCTGCAACACGGCAGGAATTTGCGGTAACAACGCCGCCGAGTGAGATAACGGCAACCTCTGCTGTGCCGCCGCCGATGTCAACAACCATACTGCCGGTTGCTTCGCTTACGGGCAGACCTGCACCGATAGCTGCTGCCATAGGCTCTTCAATAAGGCTGATGTAGTTTGCGCCTGCACTCTTTGCAGCGTCGTGAACAGCCTTTCTTTCAACCTCGGTAACGCCTGAGGGAATGCAGATAAGAACTCTGATTCTTGAGAATGGCATACGCTTTGTTGTGCGTTTTATGAAGGATTCAATCATTTCTGCGGTGATTTCAAAGTCTGCAATAACGCCGTCTTTGAGAGGACGCACGGCAACGATTGAGCCGGGAGTTCTGCCTATCATTTCCTTTGCCTCGGTGCCTACTGCAACAACCTTGGGGGG
The DNA here is from genome assembly GCA_937880805.1 of uncultured Clostridia bacterium. Classification (GTDB taxonomy): domain Bacteria; phylum Bacillota; class Clostridia; order Oscillospirales; family Acutalibacteraceae; genus CAG-177. The sequence continues at coordinate 929 of CALGRR010000121.1, read as the reverse complement.
ATTGCTCTTCTGGTCAACCGCAACAACGGAGGGTTCTCTTATAACAATGCCCTTATTCTTAACAAAAACAAGGGTGTTGGCTGTGCCGAGGTCAATGCCTATATCCTGAGTAAATAACATTTTGATTTCTCCTTTTTACGATTGATTATCTGAATTCTACGGTGTTGATGATTTTGAGGTATTCATCAAGGTTTTCGTTCATATCGTGGTCTGAAATAAGGTTGCAGGTGTATACCGAGCCTTCGTGGCTGAAAATGATGTAGCCGAGGAATGCGGGCTTGCCTGTTCCGTCGTCGGCAACATAGCCCGATAAATAGTTTGCCTTGTTGCCGAGAATATCAACCGATGTGTTTCTGATAACGGCAGAGGGATTGAGAGACTGAATGTTGTTGATAAGAGCTGTTACCTTCTGAAGAGTTTCGGAAACGGAAGCACTTCTGTCGTTTCCGACGGTGATAAGGTCGGCTGTGCCGTCTTTTCTTATCATAAGCTCGGTGAAGCTCTTTTCGTTGCTCCAGCCGTTGGGAATTGTCATTGCAAAATCGGTGCATTCTATAACATTGCCAACAACAAGTGCGTGCTCAAGAGCAACAGCCTTTGTTGCATATTCGCCGTTTGCATCCTTAACATTCTTGCCGTTTGCATCGGTAACAAGAAGAATAACGTTGCCTGCATCGTCACGGGCAATGCCGCCGTTAGCCTGAGTAACTGCCGCAATGTTTTCGCCTGCCTGATTCTGAAGAAGAACGCCGTTCTTTATTTTGGGCTTGCAGGCCGTGAAGCAGGTAAGAATAGTCATAACTGCAATGGTGAGAGCAAAAATCTTTTTCATAAATCTGAATTCCTTTCTTAGCGTGGCGAACATAATCCGAAGCGTGTTTTTTGTCGGATAATTTTCGCCACTTCTTCGTTAAAATACTCGCAAATCC
>CALGRR010000120.1 GCA_937880805.1 uncultured Clostridia bacterium | reverse complement strand
CTGCGCGCGATTTTCTTTTCATCCCTGACGAATCCCTGTACCCGTTTTGTAAACAGTTTGGTTTATACGGGAGTGGGTCTTACCGGTGCGTTTGCGGTAATTAGAGGGGGCTTGTCAGTTGGACAGTTGACTTGCTTTTTGTCCTATGCAAACCAGTATACCAAACCCTTTAATGAGATTTCCGGAGTAATTACGGAGTTACAAAATGCCCTTGCCTGTGCAAGCAGGGTGTTTGAATTGATGGAAGAAAAACCGCAGGTATCGGATGCAACGGATGCAGTTGTTTTATCAGAGGCTAAGGGGGAAGTGAATTTAAAGGACGTGGCTTTTTCCTATGTGCCTGAGAGAAAGCTGATTGAGGATTTAAATCTGCAGGTGAAGCCGGGACAGAGAATCGCCATTGTAGGCCCTACAGGATGCGGTAAAACTACGATTATCAACCTTTTAATGCGGTTTTATGATGTAAATGAGGGCAGCATTTGTGTGGATGGAACCGATATCCGGGATATCACCAGGAAGAGTTTGCGCACTTCCTACGGAATGGTTCTTCAGGATACCTGGTTAAAGAGAGGTACGATTCGGGATAATATCGTGACCGGTAAGCCGGATGCCACAGAGGAGGAAATCATTGCGGCAGCCAAGGCGTCCCATGCACACAGCTTTATCAGACGACTTCCGAAAGGCTATGATACGGTAATAGGTGAGGACGGCGGCAGTCTTTCCCAGGGACAAAAGCAGCTGCTCTGCATTACCCGCGTTATGCTCTGTCTGCCTCCTATGCTCATTCTTGATGAAGCAACTTCTTCAATCGATACAAGAACCGAAATAAGAATTCAGCAGGCTTTCGGCAAAATGATGCAGGGCAGAACAAGCTTTATTGTTGCCCACAGACTTTCAACAATAAAAAATGCCGATATAATCCTTGCGATGAAAGACGGCAAAATCGTTGAGCAGGGCAGTCACTCGGAGCTTATGCAGAAAAACGGTTTCTACGCAGAGCTCTATAACAGCAGGCTTGACACAACGGCATAAGTGATATTATTATTAATGTAATATTATTAGGGAAAGGTAGTACTATTATGATTTCTGCAGTAAAAATTTTTCTCTCGGTAATTCTTTCGGTGCTCAATATATTCTTTTCACCGATTTTCGGCAATTTCAAGGCTCCGTTTGAGCCCGTTGACCCCGAAAATGTGAAACTTAATTTTGCGGCAATTTCAGATACTCATATGACCGACAGCGTTCTTCGTTCGCTTATGCTTGAAATAGGTCTTGAGGGAATGGAAAGCTCCAAGCAGCCTCTTGATGCTCTTGTTGTTGCGGGCGACCTCACAGACCACGGCTATCTTGAGGATTATGAAATGCTCAAAAAAACCTTTGCCGGCTATAACCCTGCAAAAAACATAATTCTTGCCGAAGGTAATCACGATACCTGGACAGAGGATGATAAATATGACCTTGCAAGAGAGTATTTTATCAGGTATAACAAGGAAATCTGCGGCAGGGATATTGATGCTCCTTATTATTCAACAAAGATTAACGGCTATTCATTTATAGTTCTCGGCAGCGAATATGACCATACGGATGCATATTTCAGCGATGCTCAGCTTGAATGGCTTGCAGAAGAAATGGAAAAGGCATCGGCAGACGGCTTGCCCATATTTATTATCAGCCACTGGCCCATAAATGAAAGCCACGGCTTGCCCGAAACCTGGGGCGATGATGAGCCCGAGCCCGATGACGGCGGAATGGGCGACCAATCCGATGCCGTTGAAGCTGTTCTTAAAAAATATAAAAATGTATTTCTTATAAGCGGACATATTCATAACGGCTTTTCAAATGATGCAACATCTGATTTTTATGGTTTTAACTCCGTTGATTCAGACGGCTCATTCCACAGCATCAATCTTCCCTCATACATGTATATGACAATCAGAGGCAGAATTTCAAACGGCACGGGCTTCCAGTTTGAGGTTTATGAAGACAGAGTTGAAATCCGTGCAAGAAGCTATTCCGCAGATGTGTGGTATACCGATTATAATTACACAATTCCCTTGGTATAATCAAAAAACGGTCGGATAACTCCGACCGTTTAAGGTTTCCATAAGTATTTATTCAAATCTACCTTGCCTTCAGGTGTGAATTCAATTCCTTCCTCGGAAAGCAGAATTCTCTGCATATTTTCTCCGCCGAAGGCAAATGCAACAGAAACCTCGCCCTTGCGGTTAACAACTCTGTGGCAAGGGATAACTCCGGGCTCGGGATTAACGTGCAGTGCATAGCCCACAACTCTTGCAAGTCTCGGATTGCCCGCAAGCAGAGCAACCAACCCATAGGTTGCAACCTTCCCCTCGGGAATCTGTTTCACAACATCATATATCTTTTCGAAAGTATTCATAAAATCACCGTCTGTATTATAACATTACATTCAAACGTATACAAGCGGAAAATGAAGGGAGGTAATCATCATTAAATATACACACATAATCTGGGATTGGAACGGCACCCTGCTTGACGATATAAGTGCATCGCTTGCAAGTGTCAACGATATGCTTGAAAGAAGAAAAATGCCGCCGATTGATATTGTGCATTACCGTGAATGCATAAGCGTTCCCATAAAGGGCTTTTATGAAAAGGTGTTTGACCTTGAAAAAGAAGATTATCCGGCTGTTCTCCGTGAATATAATGAAGGCTATCTTTATCACCTGAAGAATTGCGGATTATCGGAAGGTGCGGAGGAACTGCTCGGGCTTTTTGAAAAGGCGGGAGCAAAGCAGATTATTGTTTCTTCCTCAAATAATGAGCAGCTTGCAGCCAATGTGAAAAAATACGGAATATGGGGAATTTTCGATGCCGTGCTCGGTGCAGCGGACTATATGGCAACCTCAAAAATCGAAAGAGCAGTTGCTTATCTTGATAAAGAAAAGGCCGAAAAAAGTGCTGTTTTAGTCATCGGAGACCTTATTCACGATAAGGAAATGGCAGACGAAATCGGTGCAGATTGTATACTTTTGAGCAGCGGTCACGAGCATAGGGAACGCCTTTATTCATCAGAAACAAAAATAATTGACAGCTTGACAGAGCTGAAATTGTTGTTTAATACCAACAAATAGAAAAAGCCATATTTATGCAATGTAAACAAAATGACGTCAAGTTAACAATTTGTTCATAAATTGTTTAAAAAAAGTTTAAAAACCTGTGTTTGCAATGCAACATCTTATTTATAAAGTAAATAGCGTAAGATAAGACGCAAAGCAGCGTCTCGAAGCCAATGCACGGCTTCAACGGTTTTTCCGTAATACAAATGGAGGTGCAAATATGAAAAAGGCAAAGAAACTCATAGCTGTTTTACTTGCTGTGGTTATGCTTGCATCGGCAGCCTGCCTGCCCGTTTATGCAAGAACGGCAACCAGCAGCTACTCAAAACCCGACCATATGACCAACAACCAGAAGTATTACTTCAATGCTGAGCAGGGCTGTACCTGGCTCCTCGACTCGCTTGATGAAATGCTCAGCGAAGCGTATCTGGTTTTGTCATGGGATAATCTGTTAAACAACGATACTCTTGGCGGTGTTGTTGACAGCATTATCGGCCGTGATAACCTTGACTTTACAAGCGTAGACAATGCTGTTCAGACCATTTATGACCTTGTTCTTTTTGTTCAGGAAACTATGGACAACGCGTTCTGGCGCGGTCTTATTAATCTTATCGGCGGCGTTGGCGATCTTGGCGAACTTGATGTTGATGGCTTGAGCAACTCAATTAAGAGAGGCTCTCGTGATAATCCCGGCTCCTCCGATATGCTCGTGCTCTATAACGTCGTTAACTGGCTTGGCGGCAACGAAAGTCTTCATAACTTATTGATGAAACTTATCACAGGTTCTGCAGATTTCGGCCTTCTTGACGGTACTATTAAAGGTCTTGAAATCGCAGGTATGCCCCTTCTTGAGGATATTGATAAATATGTTCCCATCCTTCTCTATCAGCTTCTTGTTGATGATACAGTAACCGCAGACACAATGCCTGCCGGTGAAACAATCGAATCAGGTCTTCAGAAGGTTATCAACTGGGCTCTTATTGACGGCACCGGCGAAGCTCCCGAAAACGGTGGCACCTCGATCCTCGGTCCCAACTTCAAGGCCCTTATCGGTAACGCACTTACACATGAACAGGTAGACCTCGATTTAGGCGTTTATGAACTTGTCAACAACCTTATTAACGGTCTTCTCAACGGTATGCTTGCTCCTATGCTCGGCGATCTTATCGCTGACCTTGTAGGTATTGAAGAAGACGGATCTATCGATGATGCAACAACCTTCAATCTTATTATCGGCGTTGTTGAAGGTCTTCTTGTTGATAACGGTGCCGATCCTCCCGTATACAGCGGTGATGAGGCAACAAGAACACCCCAGAGCATTATTAATGACCTTGTTAAATGGCTCTTTGAAGACGGTGCTCTCCAGGTATTCATTAAGACCGACATCAGCGGTATCGGTCTCACTGATAACTTTATGTCACTCCTTCAGGACCTTATCAGACTCGCAATCAACCTTCTTCCCGCACTCGGTCTTGAAATTCCCGACGGTCTTCTTCCCTCGGCAGATGCTCTCACCGATTTCTACTACTACAAGAATATTGTTGATCCGGAAACCGGCGATGTTATCGGAACAGAGAGATGCCTGAAGACAGACCCCGACAAAGCAGATCAGCTTTATCAGACATACTATGGCAAGAAAGCTTGTATTGCTGTATATAATGATGAAGGCGAAATCGAATACTATAAGTATTTTGACGGACAGCAGCTTCCCGTTAACACAGCAGATACAACAGCTGCCGATTATGAAAACCCCGATTTCATCAGACCCTATTATCTTATGTCAATGGATCAGGTTTGGGCGGCAGTTATGAAGGCTGTTTTCTCACTCTTCCTTGAAGGTCCCTATTTCCCCGAGTGGGCAACAACAATGGAAGCAGTTCTTGCTTACGGCTGTGCAGGTCTTGCAGTTGCAATCCTTCCCGAGGGTGACTGGTATGACAGACTTGATGCTTGGCATATCACCGGCAGTAAGGATCCCTACGAAATCAGAAAAGATGATGTTGTAATTCCTCTTCCCTATAGTGATCCTGAAAAATCAAGAACAACAACCCAGCTTCCCACCGGTGCACTTGAAATTATTTCGGGTGTTGCAGCATATTATCTCAACACAATGCTCGACCTTTCAGCCAACCAGAAGTTTACAACTATTGGAACAAGCTTTGAGCAGCTCTTTACAGAGCTTGGCATCTGGGCTATGACTAAGTATCTTCCCGCACTTGCAGGAGAGCTTAATCCCAGCACAGGTCTTGTTTACACAACAGAACACACAGATGCACACGGTGCAACAAGATACCCCGGCACATTTGCTGCAAATACAAATGAGCTTATAAATGCTTGCTACAGTAACTTTGCAACAAGAGAAGAGCTTGCAAATCCCAACTGGCATAAGATCTATGATTATCTTAATTCAACTCTTCTTTCGCTCATTCCCGCAGACTGGCTCCCCGCACAGTATTATGACTCATACACACTCTTTAACGATTGGCTTTTCGGAAACATTGTTAACTTTGACCTTCAGGGTATTCTCGGAATTCTTTCCGCAAACAATCAGGGCGAGCTTACTCAGCCTCTCCTCACAGTCCTCTTAAGAGTTATTGACCGTGTTCTCGCAACCGTATTCGGCGGCGACGCAGTTATGCTTCCCGTTGACAGAAATCAGGCTACCAAGCCCGTATTCACCAACCACACAAGCGTAACAACTCTCACCCAGCTTCTCGAAGACGGTGACGGAGACACAAACGCATCTCTTCCCCAGTTCGTACACAGACTTCTTTACCTTCTTAATAAGCATAAAGGCATCTTGCTCGGAACTCTTATGCCTCTTCTCATAGGCGGCCAGTGGGAAAAGCCCTATGACCGTGACATTCTTGGTCAGGAAACAGACTTTGTAAACACACTTGGCAACGACCTGAGCAGATATAAGATTGAAGACCTTGAAAATCAGATCAGAACGCTTACAAAGAATGTTAACGCAATTCGTTTGAACAGACAGACATACTCATCGTTAACAACCGTTGAATACGGCACATATGCAACTGCAGAAGAAGCTGCAGCCGCACAGGCAGCACTCGGCGATGCATATTGCAGCACCGTTGAAGTAGACGGCGGCTTCCTTGTAAATAGACATCTTAATGCAGATGATGTTCTTGCACAGTATAAGGCTCAGTATGGCGAGGATGCAGATATTTATGTTGAAACAATTGAAAGAGTAGCGGGTACTTCAACATCAGCACCTATTTATGAATTCAATGTTTATGAGAGCAAGGATTATTTCTCATCCGCAACAATGAGCGAAGCAACAGACGATGCGGGCACATATTATGTGTTCTCAGATTTCAACTATAAGTCAATCAATCCCTCCTCAGCAACCAATCCTCTTGTAACCTGGGATAACGGTGCATATTACTTCTGGGAGTCAGAAGATACCAACCCCTATGCATATTATTATTCAAACTATAATGAAGCAATCGAAGAGGCACAGACATTTGTTGATTCCTACAAGAGCATCGCAACAAGCACTCTTCCCGATGCTTTCGGTGCCTGGTTTGAATACAGTATTGATGCATTCTGTGTTGCAGCAGATATTTATGACTCAAACCTTGACGGTAAGTCCATTATTTCGTCATCAGACGGCGACTATGTTGCGGATAATGCTGATACGACAGATGTTAACGAGGAAACTCCCGTTGACGGCTATCCCTCAGCACCCGAGGCAATGTATCCCTACTATAATGCGGATGATCCGGGCAACCTCACATGGCTTGATTCAAATTATGATGCATATGTTACTCAGGCCAGAAATTCATTCAGAAGATCAGGTGAGACCACAGCATATCCCGGCTATGAAATTCTCAATATGGCAGAAGCCTACGGCAACGATCATGCTAATGACGTTCTTCTTGACCCCTACTATACCGAAAAGGTTGTAAGATATGCTCTTTGGGCAAATAACGGAAACAACACTTCCGAGGCTCTTAAGTTTGATATTACCGCTAATGCAGACGGAAGCTTCACCGGTAACGGAACAGCAAGCAGACAGTGGGCAAATCTTTCAGAAACAGAAATCGGTTATGTAAGAGATCTCTGCACAAGCTACTTTATGAATCTCAAGCAGAATGCTGAAACAGGCGAATATGAAATCTACAGATGGGCATTCACCTACGGTTCAAACCTTCAGTATCCTAAGGTAGACGGTGCAGCTGATCTTGATCCAATGCCTATCGCTTCAAGACATTACATTGGTGATGACGGTCCCACTGATTTCCAGGAAGCTCAGAACGCAATGTATGATGGATTTGTAGAATATGCATCCACACTCTATAACGCAAGAAGAAGCATTTATAATCAGCTCGGCATTCTCAACTGGAGAATGGAAGAAGCTGAAAAGAACAGATCAACAGCTCTTGATACAACAATGCTTGAATGGGCTCTTCAGCACGTTGACCACGCATATATCTCAGCAGACGGTCTTCGTAACCTTAAGTACCAGGGCACTGTTGACGGCGAAGATGTTTACACAAAGGTTTACACTTCAACCTCTTATGCAGCATTCCAGAAGGCATATGACTATGCTAAGTCACTTTCAAAGAGTGGTATCGGTGCCGGTCAGGTATCGGGAACAACCCAGTCAATGGTTACAATGGCATTCCAGAAGCTCCTTGCAGCTTATAACGCACTTGTTGAGTATCTTGGTGACGCAGACTGGGTACAGTATAAAGCATATCTTGCCCTTGCACAGCAGATTGCAAAGCCCGTATCCGAAGGCGGTAATGCAGATCATCCCACACTTGGTCTTCAGCCCGAATCACGTCAGGCACTTGCAGACATCATTACTCAGGCAATCGACTTCTCTGGTGAACTTACAGAAGCCGGCGACGCATACCGTAAAGAAAACTTCGACTGCGAAAGACAGGAAGAAATTGATGCAATGGCTTCTTCAATCAACGCAGTTATCCTTAACCTTAAGTATCTCTCAAATCCCAACCTTATAATTGCCGATGGCAGCGATAACCTCAAGCTTGAAACCGGCACAGAAGTGGATAATGACGGTAACGTTCATACCTACGGCTGGATTATCGGTCTTAAGGAAGGCGAAGGACTTTCACTTGATAACGTAACAGAAGTTGGTATGCTTATCAATGAAGGTAAGGGCGACTACCTTGCTCTTGAAGAATCCGCAAAGGGTGTTGGTACCGGTGCAAGAATTGACGGTTACATCAACACATATTCAAGATTCAGATATTACGGCGTTCTTTACGGCGACCTTAACGGCGACGCTCGTGTAGACGGTACTGACTGGGCTAAGCTTTCATATTACCTGCTTACCAACCCCGATTCACCCACCGTTGGTTTCCCCGAAACACACGTTGCAGAAGCTGCTGATGCTAACCACGAAGGCGGTATTACAATCGCTGACGCTGATTTGATTAAGGCACACTATAACTACTCAAAGACAATCAATCAGAATGAAAGCGGCACAGGCACAGCAACAACAGGTCTTTAATATCTAAATATTTATGCCCCGTTTCCGAAAGGAAGCGGGGCTTTTACTTTGGGTATTTTCTTTTGATTTTCCGCATAATATATTTAAAAGGCGGTGAACAAATGGAAGTATTTGAATTATTAAAGGTTATTTTAATCGGAATAATTGAGGGCATAACGGAATGGCTGCCAATCAGCAGCACGGGGCATATGCTTCTTTTTGATGAATTTGTAACATTAAAAATGAACGAAAGCTTTAAGGAAATGTTCTTTGTTGTTATTCAGCTTGGAGCAATACTTGCGGTTACGGTTTTATATTTTAAAAAGCTTTTTCCTTTTACAGTCGGAAAGGGTAAAATAATTCTTGAGCATTCAATATTGAATTTGTGGCTTAAAATTGCCGCTGCGTGCCTGCCGTCTGCAATTCTTGGCTTTTTGCTTGATGATTTTCTTGAAAAGCATTTCGGCAACGCATTAACAATTTCAATAATGCTGATTTTCTATGGAATACTTTTTATTGTTATTGAAAACTATCACAAAAACCGTGTTCCTCAGTTTGATGATGTTTTGTCTGTTGATTATAAAACTGCCGTTTTAATCGGCTTATTTCAGGCTTTATCAATGATTCCGGGCACCTCCCGTTCGGGAGCAACAATAATCGGTGCATTGCTGCTTGGTGTTTCAAGAACGGCGGCAGCGGAGTTTTCCTTCTTTCTTGCTGTGCCCACTATGCTTGGTGCAAGTGCTTTAAAGCTTTTGAAATTCGGCTTTGATTTTTCATCGGATGAGCTGATTTTTTTGTTAATCGGAATGTTGATAGCATTCATTGTTTCACTTGCAGCCATTAGATTCTTAATGAATTTTGTTAAAAACCATAGCTTCAAATTCTTCGGTTGGTACAGAATTGCCCTGGGTGCAGCAGTAATTGCAATTATCTATATAAATTAAAAATACCCCCTGCATTTCAAATGCAGGGGGTATCGTGCGTTTATTAATAATTATATCCAAGCTCAACGGCTTTGATGTTAAGGTCAAGCAGGTTCTGCTTCTTTGCGGGCACAACCTTTGCCATAACCTTTGCAACATTTTCATAAGGCATAACGCCGGCTTTTTTTATCATATGACCAATCATAATCATATTGGCAAGACCCTTAAGACTTTCGTCTGATGCCATTTTTGTTGCGGGAATGTAATATGCTTCAACATCGTCACGCTCAACTTTGCGGTCAATAAGCGAGCTGTCAACAAAAATCTTTGCCCCGGGAACAGCATCCTTCTCAAACTTATCAAGCGAAGGAAGGTTCATAGCAATAAGAATATCGGGGTTTGAAACTATAGGGGAGCCGATTTTAACATCGCTGAGGATAACCGAGCAGTTGCAGGTGCCGCCTCTCATTTCAGGGCCGTATGAAGGAAGCCAGCTTACTTCTTTTTCTTCAATAAGTCCGTCATAAGCAAGAAACTTGCCCGAGAAGAGAATACCCTGACCGCCGAAGCCTGCAAGAAGAATCTGATGTGTCATAATTATTTCTCCTCCTTTTCGGCATATTTATCCTTATAAACTCCGAGAGGATAATAAGGAAGCATATTTTCTTCAAGCCATTCAAGAGCCTTTTCGGGAGTAAGACCCCAGTTTGTGGGGCAGGTTGAAACAACTTCTATAAGTGAGAAGCCCTTGCCCTCAAGCTGATACTGAAAAGCCTTCTTGATTGCTTTCTTTGCGTTTTTAACATTCTTAACATTGTTAACGGTAACTCTTTCAAGATAAGCCGCACCGTCAACCTGAGAAAGCATTTCGCAAACCTTAACGGGGAAACCAACTGTTTTGGTATCTCTGCCGTAGGGAGAGGTCTGTGTTACCTGACCGGGAAGAGTGGTGGGAGCCATCTGACCGCCGGTCATACCGTAGATTGCGTTGTTAACAAATATAACGGTTATGTTTTCGCCTCTTGCGGCGGAATGAACTGTTTCTGCGGTACCGATAGCAGCAAGGTCGCCGTCACCCTGATAGGTGAAAACAACATTATCGGGGTCGCTGCGTTTAACGCCCGTTGCAACTGCAGGAGCTCTGCCGTGAGCAGCTTCAATCATATCGCAGTTGAAGTAATTATAAGCGAAAACGGAGCAGCCAACGGGAGCTACGCCAACTGTTTTGCCTTCAATGCCGAGTTCATCGATAACTTCGGCAACAAGACGGTGAATTATACCGTGAGTGCAGCCGGGGCAATAATGAAGAGGTACATCGGCAAGAGCCTTGGGTTTTTCAAAAACTATCATTATTTGTCACCTCCGACGGAATTTGCTTTGTTGATTGAATTGAGAACATCCTCTGTTGTGGGAATCATACCGCCAACACGGTTGCAAAGAAGAACGGGCTTCTTGCAACGGATTGCAAGCTCAATATCTTCAATCATCTGACCCATTGAAAGCTCAACGCTGATGAAAGCCTTGACTTTATCGGCAGTAGCGTTAAGAACAGCCTTGGGGAAGGGCCAGAGTGTAATGGGTCTTATCATACCAACCTTGATGCCCTGAGCACGGGCTTTATCGATAGCATTCTGTGAAACTCTTGCGGCAACGCCGTAAGCAACAATGCAGATTTCGGCATCATCCATCATATATTCATCATACATAACTTCGTTTGCTTCAATCTGTGCATAGCGTTCAAAACGCTCAAAGTTATATTTTTCAAGCTCATCGGGCTGAATAAAGAGTGAGTTAACAACATTGTGCTCTCTTTCACACTTTGTTCCGCAAGCTGCCCAGGATGATTTGTCATACTCTGTAACCTTGCCCATATCAAGGCTTACGGGCTCCATCATCTGACCCATTGTGCCGTCTGAAAGAAGCATTGCGGGCATTCTGTATTTATCTGCAAGGTCAAAGCCCTTGAAGGTGAGGTCAACCATTTCCTGAACGGAAGCAGGAGCAAGCACGATGAGATGGAAGTCGCCGTGACCTGCACTCTTTGTTGACTGGAAATAATCGGACTGTGAGGGCTGGATACCGCCAAGACCGGGGCCGCCTCTCTGAACGTTGATGATAAGTGCGGGAAGGTCTGAACCTGCAAGATATGAAATACCTTCGCTCTTGAGTGCAATTCCGGGGCTTGAGCTTGAAGTCATAGCTCTTTTGCCTGCTGCGGCTGCACCGTAAACCATATTGATAGCGGCGATTTCGCTTTCAGCCTGAAGGAAAGTGCCGCCGATAAGGGGCATTCTTTTTGCCATATAAGCGGCAATCTCTGTTTGCGGAGTAATGGGGTAACCGAAGTAATGGCGGCAGCCTGCCATAATAGCGGCTTCTGCAAGAGCTTCGTTACCTTTCATCAAAACTTTTTCAGCCATTTTCTCTTCCTCCTTACTTCTCAACGGTGATAACGCAGTCGGGGCACATTGTTGCACAGAAAGCACAGCCGATGCAAGCTGACTGGTCGGTTATTCCTGCGGGGTGATAACCTTTTGCGTTTATTTCGTCTTTGAGCAATGCAACAATTTTCTTGGGGCAAGCTCCGACGCACAGACCGCAGCCCTTGCAGCGGTCAACGTTAAATGTTACTTTTGCCATATGTCTTCCTCCACTTTGCTCCACGACTGCTTGACATAAAGCCTTATCGGGAAGCAATTTTCAATTTTATCCTTAAGAATATCATATAAATCTTCTTTAACGCCGGTCATTTTAATCGGCAATCCCGTAAACCGTGAAATCTCATTTGCGTATGCAACGGAAGAAAGCACATCCTCCGCACTTGTTTCGTCGCCGAGATTTGAGTTGTTTATGATGCCCGTGAATTTCATTCCGCCCGCTTCTTCTATTTCACGCATAACCGCAACGGTTGATGCACAGTCGGGAGTAAGCGGTCTGAATTTGTTGATAACAAAAAGCATCTCATAGTCATTCTGTTTCAGGATTGAGGGCGAATATCTTCCGAGTGCAAGTGCACCTCTGTCATCTCCGCCAACATCAATAACAGCTCTCACCGAAAGGTCGTCTATTATCGAATAAGCTTCGGCAGGGAGTGCGGGCACATCAACATTGGAATTTGCATATTCCGATGAAATAAGATGTATGCCTTTGCTTTCAAGGAATTTTTCGCTGTCTTTTGTTCTGAAATAGGGGTTGACTATATCAAGGTCGGCAATGCTGACCTTATCAAAGCTTTCTTTGAGCATAAGGGCATAGTTAACAGCAAGATTTGTTTTGCCGCTGCCGTAATGACCTGCAAAAAGAGTAATTCTTTTAGTGTTCATATCAAAGAACTGTTACCCAGCCGAATTCATCTTTAACGGTGCCGCCCTGAATTCCGGTAACGGTATCGTAAAGCTTCTGGCTGATTTCGCCGATGTTGCCGCCGTTGATTGTCATAACATCATCCTTATAGCGAAGCTTGCCAACGGGTGAAATAACAGCAGCGGTGCCTGTGCCGAAGCATTCTTCAAGAGTGCCGTTCTTCTGTGCCTCAAGAAGCTCTTCAACGGAAATCTTTCTCTCTTCAACGGGAAGACCCCAGCTCTTGCAAAGCTGAATTACGGAGTTTCTTGTGATACCGGGAAGAATGCTGCCGTTGAGCATAGGAGTAACGATAGTGCCGTTAATCTTGAAGAAGATGTTCATTGCACCAACCTCTTCAATATATTTTCTCTCAACGCCGTCAAGCCAGAGAACCTGAGAATAGCCGTCATCGTGAGCCTTAACCTGAGCTGCAAGGCTTGCTGCGTAGTTACCGCCGGTTTTTGCAAAGCCCATACCGCCCTTAACGGCCCTTACATAATCATCCTCAATCCAGATGCCAACGGGTGCAAGACCGCTTGAATAGTAGGCACCTGAGGGGGAGAGGATAACGATGAAGAGATATGTTTTTGAGGGAGCAACGCCGAGAAAATCATCGGTTGCGATGATGAAGGGGCGGATGTAAAGCGATGTGCCGGGAGCTGAAGGAATCCAATCCTTGTCAACCTTAACGATTTCGCTTACTGCCTGAACAAAATCCTCAACGGGAAGCTCGGGGATGCAAAGACGCTTGTTGGTATCGTTTGTTCTCTTTGCGTTCATTTCGGGCCTGAAAAGACGAACTTCGCCGTCAGCACCCTTGTAAGCCTTAAGACCTTCAAACATTTCCTGACCGTAGTGGAAAACCATACAAGCAGGTGAAAGTGAAAGATTGCCGTAGGGAACAATTCTGGGATCGTGCCAGCCCTGACCCTCGGTGTAGTTCATAATAAACATATGATCGGTAAAGATTTTACCGAAGCCGAGATTGTTCTCATCGGGTTTCTGCTTGGGAGCAGTTGTTTTTTCAATTTTAATATTTAACATTTTTAACACCCTTTCGGAGATTATTATTTATTAAAGACAATATTTTTTTGCAGCTTCTTCTCTCATTTTATATTTGAGAATCTTGCCTGCTGCGTTCTTCGGGAAGGAATCAACAAATTCAATATAGCGGGGCACCTTATGCCTTGCCATATGCGACATTATGTAATCCTTCATTTCATCCTCGGTCATCGAGCAGCCTTTTTTGAGGATAATGCTTGCAAGAATTTCTTCGCCGTAACGCTTATCGGGAACGCCGATAACCTGAACATCCTCAACAGCATCGTGAGTGAAAATGAATTCTTCAATTTCGCGGGGATAAATATTTTCGCCGCCTCGGATAATCATATCCTTGAGTCTGCCGGTAATCATATAGTAGCCGTCAGGTCTTCTGCAGGCAATATCGCCGCTGTGAAGCCAGCCGTCTGCGTCAATGGCAGCCGCCGTTGCCTTGGGCATTTTATAGTAGCCCTTCATAATGTTATAGCCTCTTGCAACGAATTCACCGTTCTGCCCGTCGGGAAGATCTTCGCCGGTTTCGGGGTCAATGATTTTACACTCGATATTGGGGAATGCACTGCCGACTGTTTCTGTTCTGTCTTCAAGCGACTCGTTAACCTCACCCATTGTGCAGCCGGGCGAAGCCTCGGTCTGACCGTAAACAGAAAGAATTTCGGTCATATTCATTTCTGCGGAAGCTTTCTTCATAAGGTCGGGCGGGCAGTTTGCACCTGCCATAATTCCCGTTCTCATAAATGAGAAATCAGTTTTTGCGAAGTCGGGGTGCTGGAACATACCGATGAACATTGTGGGAACGCCGTTAAAGCAGGTGATATGTTCAAGATTTACGCAGGCAAGCGATGACTTTGCCGAGAAATACGGCAGGGGGAAGAGGGTTCCGCCGTGGGTCATCATTGATGTCATTGAAAGCACCATACCGAAGCAATGGAACATAGGCACCTGAATCATCATTCTGTCGGCTGTGGAAAGGTCCATTCTGTCGCCGATAATCTTGCCGTTATTAACAATGTTATAGTGAGTGAGCATAACGCCCTTGGGGAAGCCGGTTGTACCCGAAGTGTATTGCATATTTGCAACATCGTGGCAGTCAACTGCGGCTGCTCTTCGGTAAACTTCCTCAACGGGAACTCTTACCGACATATCAACAGCCTCTTCCCAGGTTAAGCAGCCCTTCTGGCGGTAGCCAACCGTAATAATGTTGCGAAGGAAGGGAAGCTTGCGGCAGTGAAGGGGTTTGCCGGGAACGGCAACCTCAAGCTCGGGGCAAAGCTCTGCGATTGACTGTGCATAATTTGAGTCAAGGCAGGATTCTATTGTAACGAGCGTGTGGGTATCCGACTGCCTGAGAAGATATTCGATTTCGTGAATTTTGTAAGCAGTGTTTACCGTAACAAGAACCGCACCGATTTTGGTTGCCGCCCAGAAGGTGATAAACCACTGGGGAATGTTTGTTGCCCAGACCGCAACCTTATCGCCAGGCTTAACGCCCAGAGCAATAAGCGAGCGTGCAAAGGTGTCAACATCGTCACGGAACTGTGAATATGTTCTTGTGTAATCAAGAGTTGTGTATTTATAAGCGAGCTGGTCGGGGAACTTCTCAACCATTGTGTCAAGCACCTGCGAGAAGGTTTTGTTTATAAGTGAATACTTTTCCCAAACAAATTTGCCCGAGCCGCTTCTGTTGGTGTAAAGAAGCTCTTCGCTCTTTTTCTTGGTATCGTAAATGCTTATGGTGTTTGCAAAGTGGGGGAACACAATATCGGCAATGCCGAAATCCTCCATTGTTTCGGGCTGGCATTCATATGAAAGAAAACCGTCATAGTTAACCGATTCAAGTGCAAGAAGCATTGAAGCAATGGGAAGGTCGCCTTCGCCCAGAAGCTTGTATTTGACCTCACCGTTTTCAATAACGGAATCTTTAATGTGAACGTGCTTTATGTATGCACCGAGATTAGTGATTGTTTTGTCGGGCTCTTCGTTGAAATCACGGAAGGGATGGTTAATATCCCAGAGTGCGGCAAGAGCATCGCAGGCAAAGATGTTGAGAATATCGCGGAGTCTGCCCGTATCTGCATAAATGCCTACCGTTTCAATCAGAAGAGTAACATTATCCTGCTCTGCTTTTTCAATAAGTCTGCCGATGAGAGAAATAACTGCCGAATTTTCAGCCTCTTCGCCTTCTCCCGTTGTGTAAGCGTGGATTCTTACATAAGGGCATCTTATTCTTGATGCAATTTCTATTGCGGTTGCAATTTCCTCGAAGCCTTTGTCTGCCTCGTTTTCATTTGCAATGTTGCAATAGGTGTCAATGCAGGGGATTGATATATTTTTTTCAAGCAGCTTATGAACGGTTGCTGCGGAGTTTGATTTGTTGAAGGGTGCATCGGAGCCGGTGAATCTGCTGTCCGTAATATTATGGATTTCAATTCCGCTGTAGCCGAGTTCGGTTGCCGTGCCTACGAAATCAGCCCACGAGAGCTCCTGCCACCCGTTTGTTGAGAATGACAGCTTCATATATTACTCTCCTCATAAACAATTTTATTAAGGGCATTGAGATAGGCTGTTATGCTTGCTCCGATAATGTCGGTTGAAATGCCTTTGCCCGAATAAACCTTACCGTTTGAACGAAGCTTAACAAGGGCTTCACCCATAGCTTCTCTGCCTTCGGTAACAGACTGAATCTGGAAATCGTCAAGCTCATAGTGATGACCGATAACCTGCTCAACCGAAAGGAACGCAGCGTCGATGGGTCCGTCGCCGATTGCAACTGCCTTGAGAGTTCTGCTGCCCTTTTCAAGAACAATGTTTGCGGTTGATGAAATAATATTGCCGCTGTTTATAACATAGCTCTGAAGTCTGTATGTGGGCGGAACCTGAAGAGCAACGGTTGCAACAATGGCATCAAGCTCTTTGCTGCCGATTTGCTTTTTGCCCGCAAGGGAGCTGAATGCTTCATAAACCTTTGCTGTATCGTCTTCGGAAAGCTCATATCCGAGAGTAACAATCGCCTTGCTTACCTTGGAAATATCAGCGGTGGAGTCAAGAAGAACATTGCCTGCCGTGCCGCCGACACCGTTTTCAAAGGGTGAGTTTGAATTATGCTTCGTGTTTGTTATGCGAAGAATTTTGCTTGCCGAGCTGTTGATTGCCATTGAATTAACATCATAGCTCACATCAAGAGTGTGCCCCTTGACCTGAAGAGCCTTCATAACGCTTTCAAGTGAAGGAAGGGCATCGCTGCCAACACAGGTTTTAACCTGTGTTGCACCTGCCGAAATGCAAGAGAAAACGCAGGCATTTGCCATATCAAGTGCGTTGCTGCATTCTGCACAAAGAGCAATATCCTTTGCTTCGGGAACAGCTTCATAAAGCTCTTCGATGAGTGCCGTGAATTCGGAGGGGAGCAATGCTCCTGCCGTGTCACAAAGAGTAACGGTTTTTGCACCGTTTGAAATTGCGGCTTTTACCGCTTCAAAAAGATAGCTTTTTTCTGCTCTTGTTGCATCAACCGCAGCAAATTCAACATCGCCGCAGAGTGAAGCACAGTGAGCTGTGAGGGTTGCGATAAGCTCAAGCATTGCAGCAGGCTTTTTGTGGCAGAGATACTCCATCTGAACTGTTGAAACGGGAAGAGAAACAAGAAGTCTCGGCTTCTTTGCTCCCGAGATGGAGCTCATTGCTCTGTCTGCTTCTTCAACTGTTGAGCCTACGGGGCAGGATAGAATGCTGTTTTTTAGGAGGGGACTGATTGTGCGTAAAACGAGAGTGTCGATTTTTTCGTCGGCAATGGGTGCCGCCTCGATTACATCAACGTTAAGTGCGTCAAGAAGCTTTGCAATTTCGAGCTTTTCCTTAAAGCTGAGGGCAAGCTCGCCTCTGCGTGAGCCTTCTCTGAGGGTCGCGTCTGCGATAGTGATTTTTTTCATTTGCTAAATCTCTCCTTTTTCTAAAAAAACAGCGTATCCTGCAAAAGAGAAAACTTTCACTCTATTACAGTATTCCTATATTATATATAAAGAGGTGGAGCTTGTCAACAAATAATTCAGCGATTTAAAGCGATGTGAAACAAAATCGTATAGAGCAACAATAATTTTGTTTTTACAGAAAAATCGAGCAACAAAATGCACAAAAATAATGGCAGATTTTTGGCATAAAAAAGCTCGGATACCGTGAGTATCCGAGCAGTTTTTCTATAGTTTTACTTTAACTTCTATTTTTTCTATTAACTCAACGGGATTATACGAAAGCTTTGATTTTCTCAAGCCTTCGTCACCGCAGTCATCTTCGCGGTTAACAAATTTTATTTCATCCGATTCGGCAAACATACGCAAAAACTGATTTGTTACCATCTGGTATGCACCGTGATATGAAATATCCGCCTTTTCTATGTGGCAGAAGAGGGTGTCACCGATTATTTCGCCGATTGAGTAGCCTGCGATTTTGCCGTCAATTCTCAACGCACCGCCGAACATTCCGAATGCATCATAGTTTTCGAGCACCTCGCAGCAAAGCTCCAGCTCTTTGTCTGCCTCTTCATCTTTCTTTGATGAATTAAAAGTAAATCTTTTTGTGAACTCGATGATTTCGGGAATGTTTTCTGCTGTTATTTTCTCGAAATTCCAATCGGAATAGAGCTTTTTGAATTTATTTATGTGGTTCCGCTGGGTGCTGTATTTTTTGCCGATGAGAGTGAGAATAGCGGTTTTATCATAAAGATAATCAAATCTGTCACGGTTTGATTGAAACTCACTTTCGGGGTAAAATCCGAGCAGAATATTCTTTTCTTCGCAGCTTACTCCGAAAAATCTCATAGGAATTGAAAACTCTTTGCAGAAAGCCTCAAGCTCTTTTATTGCTTTTTCGGGGTTTTCGCCGATGGGGAATGAAAAGCTGTATTCACCGTCGGGCTTTGAAGAAAGAATTATTGTTCCCTGCGTGACAGCGTAGTAGTTATAATAAACATCTCTCCACATTGCGATTGCACCTGCCGTGCGGTCACACTGTCTGTTGGGATAAGCTTCAAAATAAGATTTTAAAACCGGAATATCCTCTAATGTTATTTTTTTGAAATTCAGCATAAAAACAACCTGCTTTTGTGTGTGATTTTGTAAATCCGCATATAATTATAGCATTTCAGCCTTTGGATGTAAACTGTCAATTTTAACGGAAAATATATAAAATTATTATTGCATATATTTTCAACCTCTGTTATATTATAAATATCATTAACAGACAGGAGTTCAAATATGAAAACACCTTATAAACTTGAACCTCATTTGTGCAGAATCAGCAGTTTCTATGCTCTCACCGATTCAAGAGTGCCCTCCGAGCTGTTTTCCTGCAAAGCCGATGCCCCCGACCTTGAAGGCTTTCCTCTTCCGCTGCCCTCAAAAAAGAGTGATTATGTATGCAGCGTGAAATCGGGAGAAATCGAATGGTACGGAGCAAAAACAGGTCTTGTGCGTTACGATAAAAATGCCGCTATCGATGAAGATAAGCTGATGTATTTCAGTGCTCCCAGAGATTTGCAGGATAATAATATCAAAGCAATTCTTCCCGAAGGAGATAATGTATGGGTGCTCACCGATACGGGTGCCGTGCATATAGAAATGAAGATGCTTTCCGCCGAAGAAAAGGCAGATATTCTTCTTGAAGAAACTCTTAAATATGTTGACCGCAGAGGTATGGTAAGCCAGAGGCAGATGGCTCAGCCCGGCAACCCCGAAACCTGCTATCCTCACGGTCATTCGGATAATGACGGAACATTCACCGCAGGCTTTGCAATGGGTGAAATTTTCAAATATGCAACCTTCAAAAAAGAAAAAGGCGAAGAGCATCCCGATACCGTTAAGGCAAAAGAGATTGCAACAAGGACTGTTGAGGCTTGCCTGCTTCTTCTTCACGTTCACGGCAGAGGAAACGGCTTTGCCGCAAGAACATATCTTGCTGCCGATGAACCCGTTCCCGATGACGGATTGTTCTTCAGAAGAAAAGACGGAAAGGCTTACTGCCTTGAAACAACCGATTCAAAGAACAGGAACTGCGTAGGCTATGAAGTTGATGCTTCGGCAAAGGTTCCCGAAAGACTTTCAAAGCTTTATACCGATCTGGGCTACACGGATGACGATATTATTTATAAAGCAGACACAAGCAGCGATGAGATTACACATCATTTTCTCAATATGCTTTTTGCCCATAAATATCTTGCCTGCGATGATGCGGAGCTTGATGAATTAATCAAGCTTTCGGTAAAAGGTCTGATGAATCATATTATCGATAACGGCTATCAGCTTATTGATTACAGCGGAAAGCCCACAACCTGGGCAAAGTGGAATGAGGATTATTTCAACAGCGATTTCGGCTGGGTTGATGCCTGCCTTAATTCCGCACAGCTGCTTATGTATCACCTTGTAACAATGGAAATAACGGGTGAGCAGGGCAAGTGGAAGGAAAGCTATGATTATCTTATAAACGAAAAGGGATATGCAGACCTTCCCGAAAAGCATTTTGACCGTCTTTATCACGCAACAATGTCAATGGGACTTGAATTTGTTGAAGATATTATGTATGGCGATCATATGCTTGCCGTTTGTGCTTTCCTCGGCTTGTGCACTCTTGAGAAAAATGAAGAGCTTCTTGAAAAATACCGCAGGGGCTTCAAATCCTGGAGAACATCGCTTGAAAGAGAGCATAATCCCGGCTATGATTTGCCTTTTGCAATTTCCTGCCCTGATGAGGAAATTGATTTGGATAAGCTTGCTATGTGGTTTTACAGAACAAACGCAAGCCGTCTTGCTTCGGGCGTAAGCCTTAAAGGCAGACACGATATTCCTGTTAAACCGCTTGAGGTTGGTCACAGCGAAATTTCCGTTCTTCTTCCTCCCGATGAAAGATTCATTTCAAAGTATGACCGCAATCCCGTTGCACTTGTAAACGAGGATTCGGGCGGCAGCAGAGTGGTTGAAAGCTGTTATGTTTATACATTTGCCTATTGGATGGGCAGATTTTTCGGATTCTTTGAATAATGAGGTGCGATATGAGTAATAAAATACATCTTATAGGCAATGCACATCTTGACCCTATCTGGCTCTGGCGTTGGCAGGAGGGCTGC
Source organism: uncultured Clostridia bacterium (assembly GCA_937880805.1). GTDB lineage: Bacteria > Bacillota > Clostridia > Oscillospirales > Acutalibacteraceae > CAG-177. The sequence goes on along the minus strand of CALGRR010000120.1, from coordinate 25,698 downwards.
GGAGAGGTTTTGCAGACCTTCCGGAGTGCAGTTGACAGAATAAAAGAATATAAAGGCTTTGTTTTCACCTGCTCATCCGCATCATACTATAAATGGGTTGAAGAGATTGACCCCGAGCTTTTTGAAGAAATAACAAAGCTTGTGAAGAAGGGCAAATGGGTGCCCGTAAACGGCTGGTGGGTTCAGCCCGACTGCAATATGCCGAGCGGTGAAAGCTTTGCAAGGCAGGCTCTTTACAGCCAGCTTTATTACTATGAAAAATTCGGCAAAATCTGCACAACCGGATATAATGTTGATTCCTTCGGCCATAACGCAATGATGCCTCAGATTCTTGTGAACGGCGGAATGAAATGCTATGTTATGATGCGTCCCGGTATGCACGAAAATGCAGAAATACCCGAAAACCTTTTCTGGTGGGACAGTGCAGACGGCTCAAGAGTGCTCACCTACAGAATTCCCACGGGCTATGCCGAAACCGGCAAAAACGGCATTGACCGTGCTCTTGCAAACCTTAACGAAAGAGCTGATAAAACCGGTCACGGAATGATGCTTTTCTATGGCGTCGGAAACCACGGAGGCGGCCCCACAAAGGGCGATATAGAGCATCTTAAGAAGCTTGAAGAAGACGGATTTTATGAGCTTGAATTTTCATCACCCGATGATTTCTTTGATGAATTCTGTGCTTCAAGAGTGGATATACCTTCCTGGAATGATGAGCTTCAGCACCACGCAAGCGGCTGCTATTCGGCAACATCAATGGTAAAGCAGCTCAACAGAAAAGCCGAATACTGGCTTCAGAATGCAGAAAAATGGAACACCGTAGCGGCTTCAATTTCAAATCTTCCCGCAGCAACCCTCGCTTTCGGAGAAGCCTGGAAAGAGGTCTGCTTCAATCAGTTCCACGATATTCTCTGCGGATGCTCGATTATGGAAGCATATGACGATGTGCGTGATACAATGGGTCACGCAATGAGCATTGCTGCAAAGGAAGAGAACAAAGCGATGCTTAAAATCGCAGGTCAGGTCAACACATGGCTTGACGGCGTTTCCGAATCTGTTTCCTGCAACGAACGCCATCATTGCCGCAACCTTAAATTCCCCAGACCCGTTATTGTTTTCAACCCTCTTTCATTCGAGGTTGAATCCGCAGTAAGAACATATCATCCTTCAGCCAAAGTAACGGATTGCGACGGCAATGAGGTTATATTCCAGAATGTGCGTTCATCACGCTCAAACGACAGTCACCTTGACACCGAGTTTATAGCAAAGGTGCCGGCACTCGGCTATGCCGTTTATTGGCTCTGGCACGCCGATTCCGAAGGCGTTGAATGTTCAATAGAATCAACCGATGTTTCGGCAGACGGACTTGCAATAGAAAACAAATATCTCAAGGTTGTTTTCGATGAAAAGACCGGCGGAATAAAGAGCCTTGTTTCAAAAGAAGACGGCTATGATTATGTTGGCGGCGAGTTCTGCGTGCCCTCAATAATCGATAACTCCGAGCCTGATACCTGGGCACACAATATCTTTAAGTTCAATAAAGAAATTGCAAAAATGGAGCTTAAATCAATAGAGCTTGTTGAAAACGGACTTGCAAGAGCTGTTGTGAGAGTTAAGCATATTTATAACGGCTCATACCTTAATCAGGATTTCATTCTTGCTTCGGGCAGCAGAATGCTCCGTGTTAAGTGCAGAACCCTTTGGCAGGAGCCTTTGACGATGCTCAAAATGCCCGTTACAATCAAGGGCGAAAATCCGATTTCAACATATGAAATTCCCGCAGGATTCATCAAAAGACCTTGCAACGGCGAAGAAGAGCCCGCCCTCACCTGGGGCGATGTTACCGCAGAGGGCAGAGGTGTTTCTCTTATCAGCGATGCAAAATACAGCTATGACTGTGCAGATAACACCTTAAGACTCACTCTTTTGAGAAATTCTATTTTTGCCGACCATTATTCAGACAGACCCGCCGCAGATTTCACCTATACCGATGAAGGCTTGCACAGATTTGAATATGCGGTTTATCCTCATAAGGGCGAGGCGGAAAACAGCGGAGTGCAGAAGCAGGCGGCAATGCTTAACTGCAAGCTTGCTGCGGTTCCCGTTGGCTACCATAAAGGCAGCCTTCCCGCAAAGAAGAGCTTTATCAGCATTAACAAGCCCAACATTTCTCTTGTTGCATTCAAGCTTTGTGAGGACGGTTCGGGCGATGCAATAATCCGCCTTCGCGAAACTGAAGGCAAGCCCGTGAGAGCAGCGATAGTCTGCGATATAGTCAATGCAGGCTTCTATTCGGATTTCAAAAAGCTTGAAACCAAAACCTTCCGCATAAACAGCGAAGGCTATGCAACCGAAACCAACTTCCTTGAAGGAATAGTGAAATAATAAGAAGCAGCCCGGACAAAAGCGTTCGGGCTGTTTTGAAAGGATATACTATGGCCACAATGAAAGAAAAGCTTCACACGGGTGAGATTTATTACCCCAGCGGTGACGAGATAATGACCGAGCAGCTTGCGTGCCTTGACAAGCTTTATGATTTCAACCTGACAAGACCCACGGAGCTTGATAAAAGGGCAAAAATGCTTAAAGAAATGTTTGCTGAAATCGGTGATGACTGCTATATCGAGCCGCCGCTTCGCTCAAACTGGGGCGGACACCACGTTCATTTCGGTAACGGTGTTTATGCAAATTTCAATCTTACCCTTGTTGATGACACTCATATTTATGTTGGAGATTACACAATGATAGGCCCCAATGTGACAATAGCAACGGCGGGTCATCCCATTCTGCCCGAGCTTCGTGAAAAAGCTTATCAGTTCAATCAGCCCGTTCATATCGGCAGAAACTGCTGGCTGGGGGCGGGTGTTATTGTTCTTCCCGGTGTAACAATAGGGGATAATTCCGTTATCGGTGCGGGCAGCATTGTAACAAAGGATATTCCTGCAAATGTTGTTGCCGTGGGCAATCCCTGCAGAGTTATGCGTGAAATCAGTGAGTACGACAGAGAGTATTATTTCAGAGATAAAAAGATAAATTGGGATGATATTGTCTGATATTTTTGCATAGTATTATCACGAGGTGATAATTGTGTGGAAGAAAATCAGACCCTATGTTATTTCTGTTGTTATTGCATTGGCTGTGGGCGGAATATCCGCTTTGCTTACAATGAACAATATGGATTTGTATTCAAAAATTGAGCAGCCTGCACTTGCACCGCCGCCGTGGCTTTTTCCCGTTGTGTGGACAATACTCTATGTGCTGATGGGAATCGGTGCGGCACTTGTTTATAACAGAAAGGATTTCAAACCCGAAGAAACAAGAAATGCATTGATTATCTATGCGGTAAATCTTGCTCTTAATTTCTTCTGGAGCATAATATTCTTTAATCTTGAAGCATATTTGTTTGCATTTATATGGCTTGTTGCACTCTGGATTGTTATAATCGCAATGATTATCAGCTTCAGAAAGGTCAGCCCCGTTGCGGCATATCTGCAGATACCATATCTTATATGGGTAACCTTTGCGGGATATTTAAATCTTGCAATTTATATATTAAACGGATAAAAATATAAAGGAGAGAAAAAAGAAGATGTTAAAAAGATTTGCGGCAGCTTTACTTGCTGTGATGTGTGTGATTTCCTGCTCATTATGTGCGGGTGCATTGTCGGTTGACGGCGATATTGAAGCTCTTAAAGCACAGTTTGAAGCAGGCGAAGGACCCGTTGCGGGTAAATATTCGGTTGATTACCGCTATTATTCTCCCGTAAAAGAAAATGACAGCACAAAATATCCGCTTGTTGTGTGGCTTCACGGAATGGGCGACGGTGCCTCCGAGGGCTTGCAGGTAAAGAAAAGCAATATTGCCTATTGGTCAAGTGATGAATTTCAGGCACGCTTCAAGCCTGCGGGCGGAGCATTTATTCTTGCCGCACGTTCAAGAGAAGAAAACGGAATTTATTGGAGCAATGAAATGATTGAACCCTTAAGAGCAGCGATTGATGATTTTATTGCGGAAAATAAAAATAATATCGATTTGAGCAGAATTTATGTTGGCGGCTATTCAATGGGCGGCAAAATGACTCTTAAAATGTCGGTTGCTTACCCCGAAATGTTTGCTGCGGCATTCCCGATTTGCCCTGCCTGGTCACCCGATGATGAAATGGCTTCATATCTTTCGGATATGCCCGTCTGGCTCATTTCAAGCACAAGAGACCCGCTTGTTAACTATTATCTTGCCGTTTCGCCCACCTGGGAAAGAATAATTTCAATTTCAAGTGTTCCCGAGGAATGCAGATTTTCAACCCTCACAAAGGTTTGCTATGAAGACGGCAAAAAATGCGGCAGCAGCCATCACGCCTGGTTTGCCGTAAACCACGATTTGTTCTCTGCGGAAAACGGAGCATATCCGTATATGTCAACGGTTAACGGCGTTGGCGAAACGGTAAATCTTACATATCCCGACGGTATGATTTCTTGGCTTACTTCACATACATCCGATTTTGACGGTGCGGCAGGCGAGGGAACGGGCAACATAAAGCCCGATTCAAATACCGACAGCCTTATTGCGGTTAACGGCATTTTTGATTTCTTCAGGCTTCTGATAAATGCCCTGCTTCAGGTGATTGGAATAAAATAATGTATTGAATAACAGAACAACCCTTGAGATTTTGCATCTCAAGGGTTGTTTTTTACTTGCTGTTCTTATTCTTTGAATAATCTCTTTTTATCTTTTTGGTAGTTGTTTTGGGGAATTCGGTGTTTCTGAATTTGGTGATTGCAATTTGCTTGAAGGAAGGCATATTTCTGTTGAGCTCAAGAATCTTTGATTTGATTATGCTCTTTGTTTTTTCGCCCTCTTCATTGGGATAGATTTCAGCGGCAATTCTGTCGTTTTCGGCATAAACCACAACCTCGTTGATTTCTTCAACATTTTCAAGAAGCTTTGTTTCAAGCTCTTCGGGAGCAACGTTTTTGCCGTTGGAAAGAATGATGAGGTTTTTGAGTCTGCCGGTTATGTAAAGAAGACCGTCTTTGTCAATTTCGCCAAGGTCGCCGGTTTTGAACCATTCGCCGTCAAATGCGGCGGCGGTTGCTTCGGGGTCTTTATAGTAGCCCGAAAAAACCGTTTCGCCCTTAAGCTGAATTTCTCCGTCAACAACTCTTGCTTCAAGTCCGGGCTGGATTGCACCAACGCTTGCGGGGGCAAAATGCTCGTTTCTCATTGTTGCAACAATGGGGGAGCACTCGGTTATTCCGTAGCCGTTAACTATTTTGATGCCGATTTCTTCAAAGCCCTGAACAAGCTTTTCGTCAATGGGAGAGCCGCCCGTGATAAGCATTTCAAGTCTGCCGCCGAAAGCCTCTATAACCTTGCCGAAAAGCTTTCTTCTGACGTCAATGTTAACCTTAAGAAGAGCGTTGCTTACCTTAATCATTGTTTTGAAAATCTTTTCTTTTCCGCTTTTTCTGATATTGCCCCATATCTGCTTATAGAAAACCTTAAGAAGCATCGGAACAACCGCAACGTGGCGGGGACGAGCGATTTTTATATCGTCAATTACACGGCGTAGATTGTTATTGAGAAAAACGGGGTAGCCTTTAAGCATCTGGCAAAGAACGCCCGCCATAAATCCGAAGGTGTGATAAAGAGGAAGAATGCAGACCGTTCCTTCGGGAACAAGAAGATTCTGTGAGCTGATTATCGCATCTCTCATAAGATTGTGCTGGCTGAGCATAACGCCTTTGGGCTCTGAGGTTGTGCCCGAGGTGAAAACAATCGCACACATTTTTTTGCTGTCAATTTTATAATCCGTAAATTCGCTGTTGCCCGCCTCAATAAGTGCCTTGCCCTTTGCGGTTGCATCGCTGAAGCTGTCAAGAGCAATATGCTCAACGCCTTCAATGCCGTTAACCTTTGAATAGGCGTGAGTGTAAAGAATTGCCGAGGCATCGCTTTTTTTGAGAAGCTTTTCAATATCCTCAACGGGAAGCTGCTTATCTATGGGAATAACAACATTGCCGCCGTTAACCGTTGCAAAATATGCAACAATCCATTCGTAGCAGTTATCGCCGATAAGAGCTATGTGAGAATTCCTGAGGCCCAGCGAATAAAGATATGTGCCGTATGCCTCAATGTCCTTTTTTAACTGTGTAAAGCTTTTCTTAACTTCAATTTCATTATCCATATAGTGGAATGCTGTTTTTTCGGCAAATTCCGCAGAGCAGAAGTCTACAAGCTCTTTAAGGTCTGCGGGCTCTGCAACAGAATAATACGGATATTCTTTGTTTTCCATAATAGCCTCCGATGTTGATTTTGCAAAATTATATATGTATACTTTAAAATGAATGTTTTTGTAACGGGGGAAATTATACAAAAATTCAAAAAAATAGTCAATCGAAAAAAAGACGAATAAGCCAAAATTAAAATAAAATTAACAATTCAAAAAATGTGATAATATATTTTTGAAAAAATTTGAAACTGTTTTGTGAAAATTTTCGTATATATTGATGAAAGGCGGTGACGGAGTGGAAAATGAGCAGAAATGGATTGACAAGCTGAAAAGAAAGCAAAAATCCAAAGAAGCGGATAAGCTGATTTCAAAATACTATGATGAAATCTATGTTTATGCATACAGACAAACGCAGGATAAAGACCTTGCAATGGATTTAACGCAGGAGATTTTTATTTCAATGCTGCGGAGCATCACTCTTTATGATGAGAAAAAAGCGTCCTTCCGCACCTGGCTTTACAGAATAGCCTCCAATAAGATAATTGATTACCGTCGGAGCCGCCAAAGCAGAGAGCTTCTGAGCATTGATACCGAAAGCTTTGAGGTGGCGGTTGAACCCGATTTTGAGCAGGCTATGGAGAATTCGGAGCTGATTTCAAAAATCGAAGAATATGTAAACTCGTTTGATGCGGGCTGCCAGGAGATTTTCAGGCTCCGTGTTTTCGGTGAATATGGATTTGCCGAAATTGCTTCTGCGGTTTCAATACCCGAATCAACCGTTAAAACCAACTATTACAGAATGATTAAAAAAATAAGAAAGGAGTTTGAAGATGAATATACCGATGCCTTCGGAGGCTGAAAAAAGGAATTCAATTTCATATATAAAATCGCAGGGGATTGAAAAAAGAGAGAATCTTTTAACGGTAATATCCGATGTTTATCGCAATATAGGCATAAGAAATATATTTTTCGGTGTGGGCGATTGTATGTTTCTTGCATTTATCTGCGTTCTTGCAGCGTTTTATATTTCTTCTCTTATGGAGCCCCGATTTGCAAGCAGCACCGTTATTTTTACGGCACCGCTGTTCTTTGTTACGGCACATTTTCTCACAGCGTGGAAGGATTATATGTCGGGCACAAGCGAGCAGAAAGCCGTCTGCAAATATAAGCCGTCACACATAACCTCATTCAGAATGCTTTCTTTCAGCATCATAAGCATCCTGTGCGATATTCCCGCTTCGTTTGCTCTTTCAGAAATTCTTGAAGCGAAATTTATCCGGATTCTGCTCTTTTCATTATGCTCGCTTTTCTTATATTCGCTTATAATGACTGCCTCGCTTCTGATTTTCAGATGGAGATTTACGGAATATGCGGTGCCCGTAATATGGGTGATAGTTAATCTTATTCCTTCAATTAATCTTCAGAAGTGGGCGGAGCTTATCAACGGCACGGAAACTGCGGTTCCGCTGATTCTTTGCATTGTTTTTGCATTGCTTTATTTTATCGCTCTCGATTTGCTCGTTAAGAAAGGAGAAAGAAAATATGCTTACCGTTAAAAACGTAACAAAAAAATACGGTGATTTTACCGCGCTCGAAAATATCAGCCTTGAATTCGGCAACGGAGTTTATGCTCTTCTTGCGCCCAACGGTGCGGGTAAAACAACTCTCATAAAAATGCTTGCAACCCTTCTGTTCCCGACCAACGGCGAAATACTTTATGACGGAACGGATATTATCCGCCTCGATGAAAAATACCGCGATGTGCTCGGCTTTCTTCCGCAGCAATTCGGATTTTATAAAAACTATACACCCAAGCAGTATCTTCGCTATCTTGCCGCACTCAAGGGCATTGACAAAGCAACAACCGAAAAGAGAATTGCAAAGCTTTTAAAGCTTGTGGGGCTTGAAAACGATGCCGATAAAAAGATGAAAAAGTTTTCTGGCGGTATGCTTCAGAGAGTGGGTATTGCTCAGGCGATGCTCAATAACCCCAAAATTCTTATTCTCGATGAGCCCACAGCAGGTCTTGACCCAAAAGAGAGAGTGCGATTCAGAAACATTATCTCGTCACTTGCACAGAACAGAACGGTTATTCTTTCAACCCATATTGTTTCGGATATTGAAACCATTGCAACAAAGGTTGTTATGATAAAGGACCATAAGCTGCTTTGCAGCAGCACGGTTGAAGAGGTCTGCTCAACACTTAAAGGCAAGCTTTATGAGCAGGACAGCCGCATAAAGCTTTCAAAGAATGACCTTTTCATTTCTGAAAGGCAGGATGCAAACTGCATACAAAACCGATTTGTGAGTCTTAATCCGCCCGAGGGTGCGGTGCCCGTAACGCCTAACCTTGAGGATGTTTTTCTCTATATTTATAGGGAGGGAGTATAAAAATGAAAGTTATCTTTGCTGAACTTAAAAAGATATTCAGCCTAAAAAATATTCTCCCTATGCTGCTTGTTTTTGCTCTTCTCTTTGTTTTCTTTGATATGTACGGTCTGACACCCCTTGAAACCGGGAAGTCGTGGGAATACGATATAGTTAAGGAATACGGCACCCGCCTTGACAAAAATGATGTTGAAAGAATCAAGGCAGAATACTTTAAGAAAACCGAATCGCAGATAAACGGACTCATTTCTCAAAGCGATTTGCTCAAAAGGATAGGTGTTGAAAATTATGCGGAATACCGTGATGTGCTTTACGGTTCGCTCAGCACCAGAATTAATCAGCCCGAATGGGTCAGGGAACAGCTTGCGGATAAAACGGTGAGCGATGAAGAATTTGAGATGGGAATGGGGATGACCCGTGAGCTTGCCGCAACGCCGCCCACTGCCGATGAAATTGCCGCATACAAGGAGTTTTTCGGAAATCCGGAAAACGAGCTTAATCAGATGGTTGGCAAGCTTTCTTCTTTTGACGGTCAGATGGAGCATTGTTTTGACAGAAAGCAGCAGAATCTGGAAATGCTGCTTACAAGCGATTTCAATCCCACGAGCGAAGCGGGCAAAAAAAGATTAAAGGAATTCTTTGAAACCGATGAATATTATAATGTGGTTGATGATAACGTAACCTGGATACTTCAGAATTATTCAATCAATATGTTCGTCTGCACCCTTGCCTGCATCTATGTTTTTCTGCTTCCCATACTTACCCGTGATAATATGACAGGCATTTTATATCTGCAATATTCATCAAAAAGCGGCAGAAAAATCCTTTCAAAGCAGCTCGTTTCAATGCTTATTGCTGCTGCGGCGGTTTGTTTTGCGATTTGCGGATTCGGAATTATAAGCGTTCTGCTTGAAATTCCCGAAGCGTTCCATAGCTGCGGACTTAACGGCTTTAACGGTTATTATGATAACTATTGGTTCAGAGGCACTGTTTTGCAATATGTTTTTGCGGCAGGCGGTCTTGTTATTGCCTTTAATCTGGCTTTAACATTATTTTTATTTGTTCTTTCCCACACAAGCAAAAACTATATTCAGCTTATAATCAAATCAATTCCCGTTGTTGCCGTTTTCGGTTTCTATGCCTTTAAATACGGCGAAAAAACCTTTATGTTCAACACCTTCAACACATTCAGCGAGCTTATACCCGTTGCCTATGCAGAGGCTTATCTTGCGGCAGCTCTTCTGCTTGCAGGCATAACGCTTTCCGTTATCTTTATCAGAAAAAACAAGGCAAGGGATATATTATGATTATATTATCCGAAATCAAAAAGATTGCCTCCCTGCCTGCATTATGGGGATTTATGATATTGCTGCTTGCCTTCAACACTATGATGGTTTTCAGCGGCGATTATTCAAGAGAAATAGATTATATAAACGCCGTAACCACCGTTGCAGGGGATGAATACGGAGCCGATTACCTCAAAAGACTTGAAGCAATAATTCCTCCCGATGAAAACAGCGACGGTATGGCGGGTTATGTTCACCGCACATTGGTAAGCGATGCACAAAGCTATTCGGGCGGAATACAAAAATCGCATTTTACCGAAGAGTTTGAAGGCTTTTCAAAAAGCGATTGGATAAAAAATAATTCATTCAATAAAAGCTTGCTTTCGATTCTGAAAAATAAATACGAAAAGGCAAAAGCAACCGTTGCTCAGAAGAACGCATCGGGCGAGAGTGAAAGCATTATTTTTGCAAACAGAACAAGCGTAATTCTCGGCTATGCCTCGGGCAGCATCGGGAGGCTTATGCTTGCGGAAAGCGTTCTTGTTTCCGTGCTGATAATATTATTTTCGTTCTCCTACGAACAGCTTTCAAACACCGATTTGCTTCTTTATTCAACCAAAGAGGGCAGAAAAAAGCTTGCGTTAAGTAAGCTTATGGCATCTCTTATTGCTTCGGCATCGGCATTTGCCGTTATTTATGCAGCAGGATACGGCACATTTTTTTCAATTAACGATTTTTCAAAGGTGTGGAATGAACCGATTTCTTCCGTAAATAATTTTATTGAGATGATTTCGGGTCGGTTTCCGATTATAGCCTGGAATGCAATGACGGTGAGGGGATATTTCATATTCTCAACTCTTCTCGGCTTTTTGCTTATGCTCGTTTTCTTTGGCTTTGCCGCAGCACTCGGCTTGCTTTTCAAAGACAGCTATATTGCTTTCGGTGCAATAGCTTTCGGAGTGTTGGCTAATATTATTCTTATGTTTATAAAGCCGTTTTCGCTTGCTGTGTATTTTCTTATTTATCTTTTGCCAACGGGTGTTATCTTCTCAATGCCTGCCTGGTTTCAATACGGAGGCACATCAATTCTTTTTGCTTATCAGGAATTGATTTGCACCGCAGTCTGGCTCGTGCTGGCGGCGGCAATGCTTTTGTTATCTATGAAATATTTCATAAAAAAAGATATAAAATAAGCAAAACAACCCTGCTGCGGCAGGGTTGTTTAAATTTTTCTTTCTTCACCGTCAAGCAGTCTTGTGATATTTGGTAAATGTTTTATTATCATAAGTGCCGCACAGCAGCAGCCGAAAACAAAAAGCTCATTGTTATGGCTCGGTGCAAGAAAATATGCCGCAATCGGAAAAATTGCCGCACAAATTCCCGATGCAAGCGAAACAATTTTTGTTGTTGAAGCAATAACGGCAAAAAGAACAAGCAGTGCCGCAGTTATAAAGGGCATCAGTGCGAAAGCAGCTCCCGCAAGGGTTGCAACGCCTTTGCCGCCCCGAAATCTGAAAAAAACGGGAAAGATATGACCCAGAACGGCAAAAAAGCCTGCAAATAATGCAGCTTCATAAGGAGCATCAAAAAACCTTACCGCAGCTTTTGCGATAAGAACGGATAAAAAACCTTTTGAAAAATCAAGCAGAAAAACAGTCAATCCCGCTTTTTTGCCGAATGCTCTCATCATATTTGTTGCACCGGCATTTTTGCTTTCAACGGTTCTTATATCTTTGCCGTAAACCTTTTTTGAAATAAGAACAGACGGATTGATGCTCCCTGCAAAATATGCGATAACAGAAAAAAGAATAATATAAGCCATAATATCACCCTCAATATTATCGGAAAACAATGGATTATTATACATATTTTACAAATATTATATCTTTTTAACAATTCAATTATTGACAAGTTTCATAAAAAGTGAGAAAATATAGACAAAGGAGGCTGATGTTGTGAAAAAATTTATCAGCATTATGTTAACCGCAGTTATTCTTTCTCTTTCGCTTCTTTGCGTCGGTGCATCTGCCGCCGAACCCACAAAGACCGAAACACTTCTCAATGACATTGCAACAACAAAATCAATCAAGATTGATTTTGAGGATGATGCCTTTGAAAATGATATAATCAACATCAAGAATGTTGAGATTTCCGCAAAAATAACGGAAACCGAAGGCGTTGAGGATGTTAAAATCGCAGCAAGTGCAAAGGTTCTGTTCTTCAAGGTTAAGCTGCTTTTAACAGAAGGCAAGGCATATGCTTATATTCCTCTTATCCGCTGCAAGATTGACCTCACAAAGATTCTCGGCGACGATTTCGATCTTCTTGAGCCCGCAAAAGAGCTGATGGCTTTCCTTGAATCCGATTTTATTGAATATCTTGTTCTTACCGATTCGGGTGAAAAAGAAATTTCGGGTTACGGCACGGTTTACACCGAAGAGTTTAAGGTTGATATTGAAGCAATCATCAAAAAGCTTGTTGAAGACGGAACTCTTGAGGTTCCCGAGGATATGGACATCAGCAATATGACTCTTGAAGAAATCCTTGCCCTTATGGATGATGCCGAAGAAACCGTAAAGATTATCAAGGCAGCAGAAAGCTTCAGAGCAGAGTTCATTTATAAGGATAACGCCCTTGTTAATGCAGTTATCAACACGGTTGATGAATATGGCGAAGATGTTGAAACAGATGTTGCAGAGGTTTTCCCGTTTGCAATCGAATCAATCACATCTGATGTTGATGACGGTGTGTTCAAGGAGCCCGTGCTTTATTTCAATTTCACAAGCCTTTTCTCAGGTCTTATAGATAAATTTGCAGGAGCATTCTAAAACATAAAAATCAAGCCTCCGTGAAGCAACGCTTCACGGAGGCTTTTTCTATCTGACTGTGTTTCTTATATCCTCAATGCTTATTTCGGTCATAACGCCCGAGTTTGCGTGAAAGCATTTCTGACCCAGCTCAAAAATATGAATATCGTTTTTGAGCGAATCGGAATAAACATTGATAAATTTTGCGTCGGGCAGCTTTTCTGCAAGCCTTACAGGCTTTTGCTTATCCTTGCAGTTAAAACCGATTATTTCACCCGTTTTCGGATTCATTCTTGTTGCAATAAGGGTATGAACCTCATATTTTTCACAAATAGGTTTAAGAAAAAATTCGGGTGATGCCGAGCAAACAACAATCGGTCTTTCACGGTTTTCGGGGTTAAATGCGGGATAAATGTTTTTCTTTTGGTTTTCCCAGAATTTAACCGCCATCTTTTCGCCGTCAATAAAACGCAGAAAAGAGAAGCATCTGCCCTTATATTTATCTCCGAAGCCGAGAAAGAATAAAATGAGATTAAGCAAAAGCCACGGAGTTATAAATATAAGATAGGGTCTGTGCAGTATGCAGTAGAAAAGAAAAACCGTTTCCGAATCGTGAGGATAAACCGTTTTATCAAAATCGTAAAGGTCAAATTCCATATCAGATATTAACCGTAACTCTTTTGCCGTCAAGCTTAACGGGAGTTTCCTTTCCGTCAATGATAACGGTGAAATCGCCCTTGCCTTCAAGGCTGTAGCTTGAAACCTTGCCGTTCTTCCATTCAACATCAACAATAACGTTGCCCTTTGCAAGAACACCCTTGATGCTGCCGTTCTTCCACTTTGAGGGAAGTGCGGGAAGAAGATAGATTTTTCCGCTGTGGCTCTGAACAAGCATTTCGGTTATACCGCTAACGAAGCCGAAGTTGCCGTCAATCTGGAACGGGGGATGAGCGTCAAAAAGATTTTCATATGTTCCGCCGCCCTTGGTGTAGTTAATTCCCACGCTCTTAACGGGGCGGAGCTGCATTTCAATAAGCTTGAGTGCGTGGTCGCCGTCAAAAAGTCTTGCCCAGAAATTGATTTTCCAGCCGAGGCTCCAGCCCGTGCCGTTATCGCCTCTTCTTGCAAGAGTTTTGCGGCAGGCATCAGCAAGCTCGGGAGTGCCGTCTGCGGTGATAATCCTTGAGGGGTGAAGAGCATAAAGATGCGAGCAGTGTCTGTGGTGAATTTCGGTTTCTTCATAGTCATCGTCAAATTCAAGAAGCTGACCTTCGCTGCCGAATCTGAAAGCGGGGAATTTTGCGATTGCCGCCTTTAATTCTTCAGCAAAATCGGCATCGCAGCCGAGAATGCCGCAGGCTTTGATGCAGTTTTCAAAAAGCTCCTGAGCGATGGACATTGACATTGTTGAATATTTGCCCACGCTGCATTTTTTGCCCTCATACCAGAAGCTGTTTTCGGGCGATGTGCCGGGAGCAAGAACAAGATTGCCGTTATATTCGGTGAGAATATCAAGATAGAATTCAGCCGCACCCTTCATAATGGGATATGCGGTGTTCTTAAGATATTCAACATCATTTGTGTATTCATAATGCTCAAAAAGATGCTCGCAAAGCCAGCCTGATGAACCGTGCCAGAATGCCCACTGTGCATTGCCTTCAACGGGAGTTGACAAACGCCATATATCAACATTGTGGTGTGAAGTCCAGCCCTTTGCGCCGTACTGACCCTTTGCGGTTGCCGTGCCGCTTTCGCAAAGCTCTTTAACCATTTCAATAAGAGGAAGATTAACCTCGGGCATACGGCACATAAGAACGGGCCAATAGTTCATTTCGGTATTGATATTTACGGTGTAGTTTGAATTCCAGGGAGGAATAACCTTATCGTTCCATATGCCCTGGAGCGTGCCCGCCTGCGAACCCTCTCTTGATGATGAGATTGCAAGGAATCTGCCGAAATTATAAACGAGAGCAATAAGCTGAATATCAGCCTTGTTTCTTTTGAAAACATTAAGACGCTTGTCTGTGGGCAGATTAACCTCTTCGCCGCCAAGGTCAAGCTTAACTCTGTTATAGAGCTCGGTATAATCCGCAAGATGATTTGCTTTTATTTCGTCATAGCCTTTAAGCTCTGCAAGGCGTTTCATACAAGGCTCAGCGTATTCCTTGCCTTCAAGATAAGGATGCTTATTCCAGCCGTTGAAGCTTGTTTCCGCAACAAAATAAATATAGGCATATGTGGCATCTTTAACCTTGATTCTGTCATCTGCTCTTGTGAGATTACCGTCGGTATCAACCTTGAGAGCACCTCTGAAACGCATACCCTTCATTTCGGGCTCTTCAAAATATTTGGGGCTTGCGGGCTCATCGGCATTCTGCTCACCGGGGCACTCGCCGTCCATATAAACGCAGTTGCCCTCAACCGTGCTTGCGGCACGGAGCTTCGAGGTAAGTCCAACCGTAAAATTCAGCTTGTTTTCGCTGCAGGTTAATTTTGCGGCTATTGCTTTATCGGGATAAGATGCAAGATATTCTCTCTTATATGCAACGTTTTTGCAATCAAATTCAACGGTTGAAATTGCGGTGTTGAGGTCAAGACTTCTTTTATAATTCTTTACCGAACCGCAGAGGTCAAAATTGATTTCCAAAGTGCCGAGGGGCATATATGCCTGGCTGAAAACGCTCTGGAAATTTGTTTCGATTTCCTCCTGTGCCTCATTGAGTCTGCCTTCAAGGGCAAGCTTCTGAGCTTTTTTGAAGGCTTCGGGAGCACCCTCTTTAATTGTATTTTTGGGCTTGCCCGACCAAAGCTCATCGTGGTTAAGGCAAAGCTTTTCTTCTTTTGTTCCGCCAAAAATCATTGCACCGAGAGTGCCGTTGCCTATGGGCAGGCTCTGGGTCCAGGCTTTTGAGGGTGATTTATACCATAAAGTGCTGCTGCAGGACATAAGCTTTATTCTCCTTTTACTGTATTTTAAATGATTATATACCATATTTCACCTGTAGTCAATTAATAAAAATGAAAGAAAACTTGCATATTTCATAAAAGCTGCTTGCAATTTCAGAGATTTTGATGTATTATACCTATATATGCGTTTGTTTGAGAAGGTGTTACGATGGCTGAAAATTTCCAGACTAAAATTGACGGTATATACGGCAATCTGTCAAAGAGCCATAAAAAAATTGCTGATTTTATAAAAAATAATTATGAAAAGGCTTCGTTTATGACTGCGGCAACCCTTGGCAAAACCGTGGGAGTGAGCGAATCAACCGTTGTGCGTTTTGCAACAAGCATAGGCTTTGAGGGATACCCCGAATTGCAGAAGCATCTTCAGGAAATGGTTAAAAGCCATCTCACAAGCGTTCAGAGAATGGATGTTGCCGCAAGCCGCTACGAGGGCGACGGCTTTATGTATAAGGCTTTTGCCTCCGATATTGAAATGATAAAGGCAACCCGTGACGGCGTTTCGCAGGAGGCTTTTGAGAAAAGCGTTGAGGCGATAAGCAAGGCAAAAAGAATATATATTCTCGGCGTAAGAAGCTCCGCTTCTCTTGCAAGCTTTGCTGCTTTTTATTTCAGATATTTAAATGATAATGTTGTTTTGATTGATACTTCGGCTTCAAGCGAAATGTTTGAGCAGATGCTTCGTATTGACAGCGGAGATGTTTGCATAGCAATCAGCTTCCCCAGATATTCCAATCAGGTTGCAAAGGCACTTTCTTTTGCAAAGGACAGGGGAGTAACCATAATTTCAATAACCGACGGCGAGTTTTCTCCCATTGCTCCCTATGCAACTCATCTGCTTGTTGCAAAGAGCAATATGGTGTCGTTTGTTGATTCGCTTGTTGCACCGTTAAGCCTTATAACAGCTCTTATTGCGGCTTCCGCAAGAGAGAAGAGAGAAGAGGTTTATTCAAACTTCAAGGAGCTTGAAAAAATCTGGGGCGAATATCACGTTTACAGCACAGATAAGGAGGCTGCCGAATGAAAACAACCGTTTTAACGGTGGGAGCAGGTGCAGCGGGTCTTATGGCGGCGGGCTATGCGGCTGCCTGCGGAGCTGAATCGGTTATTCTCGAAAGAAACGATAAGCCCGGCAGGAAGTTGATGATAACGGGTAAGGGCAGATGCAATGTAACAAATAACTGCCGTTCGCTCGATGAGCTTATAGCCAATGTTCCGAGAAACGGAAGATTTTTATACGGCTCTTTTTCACGCTTTATGCCCGAAGATGTAATTGAATTTTTTGAAAGCAGGGGCGTTGAGCTTAAAACAGAAAGAGGCAACAGAGTTTTTCCCGTGTCGGATAATGCTGCCGATATAGTTGATGCTCTTGCGGGCTTTGCAAAAAGAGGCTCAAAAACAGTTAAGGGCAGGGCAGTTAAGCTGCTTGTTGAAAACAACTGCGTTAAGGGCGTTGAAACCGAAGAGGGCGAATGCATTTATGCCGATAAAGTCATAATTGCAACGGGCGGTCTTTCTTATCCCGGAACGGGCTCAACCGGCGACGGATATGAGCTTGCAAAGCAAGCGGGTCATAAGATAACCGAGCTTAAGCCGTCGCTTGTTCCCCTTGAAATTCACGAGGGCTTTTGCACCGACCTTATGGGTCTTTCTCTGCGTAACACAGCAATAAAAGTAATAGATACAGAAAAGAATAAAGAAATATATTCCGATTTCGGAGAAATGCTTTTCACTCATTTCGGTGTTTCGGGCCCTATGATTTTGAGTGCAAGTGCACATATGAGGGATATGAAAAGCGGAAAATATAAGATTTTAATTGATTTGAAGCCTGCACTTTCCGAAGAACAGCTTGATGCAAGAATACTGCGTGATTTTTCGGAAAATACTAATAAAAATTTTATAAACGCACTCAATTCGCTTTTGCCCAAAAAGCTTGTTCCCATAATAGTGAAGCTCAGCGGAATAGGGCTCTCAACAAAGGTTAACCAGATAACCAGAGAGCAAAGGCAAAAGCTTGTGAAGCTGCTTAAAGGAATGAGCATAACCGTAACGGGCTTCCGTCCCGTAAAAGAGGCTATAATAACCTCGGGCGGTGTTGATATTTCGCAGATTAACCCCAAAACAATGGAATCAAAGCTTTGCGGCGGTCTTTATTTTGCGGGTGAGGTTATTGATGCGGATGCATACACGGGCGGCTTTAATCTGCAGATTGCCTTTTCAACGGGCAGGCTTGCGGGAATGAGTGCGGCTCAGTCAGAATAATAAAAATCGGAGGATACGGGTATGAGCAATACTGTTATCAATGTTGCGATTGACGGCCCTGCGGGTGCAGGAAAAAGCACGGTTTCAAGAGGTGCGGCAAAGCAGCTCGGGTTTGTTTATGTTGACACCGGTGCACTTTACAGAGCAGTTGGCGTTAACGCACTTCGTAAAGGTATTAACACAAGAGATAAGGCTGCTGTTGCCGAAAGCATAAACGGAATAAATGTTGACCTTGTTTTTGAAAACGGCGAGCAGAAGGTGCTTCTTAACGGAGAGGATGTTTCCGTTGAAATCAGAACTCCGCCCGCATCAATGGCGGCTTCCGATGTTTCGGCTGTGCCCGAGGTCAGAGCATTCCTTTTTGACCTTCAGAAAAATATTGCGGCAAAAACGAACTGCATAATGGACGGCAGAGATATAGGCACCGTTGTTTTGCCCCACGCACAGGTTAAAATTTTTCTGACGGCTTCTCCCGAAGAGAGAGCAACAAGAAGATACAGAGAGCTTGTTGAAAAGGGCAGTGAGGTCAGCTATAAAGAAGTGCTTGAAGATTTAATCGAAAGAGATTATAATGATTCACACAGAGAAATAGCTCCTCTCAAGCCGGCAGAAGACGGCGTTATTTTTGACACAACAGGTTTGACTCTTGAAGAGTCTGTAAAAGAAATAGTAAAGATTATAAAGGAGAAAATCTGATGAAGGGTTTTGACTATTCTGTTCTGGGTGACAGCAAATTCTATGATAAAATTCGTCCCCTCGGTAATCATATAAGAAACAAGATGTATAAAGTCAATTATGTAGGTCTTGAAAATATTCCTGCCGAAGGCGGATTTATAATGGCGGCAAACCATAATCACGCACTTGACCCTGTTTTCATCGGCATTCCCATTGAAAACAGACAAATGCATTTTATGGCAAAGAAAGAGCTTTTTGATAATCCTGTAGCAAAGTATTTTCTTACCAAAATGAACGGCTTCCCCATCGTCAGAGGCGGTATGGATAAAGAGGCTCTCCAATATGCAATCAGAGTTGTGCAGGAGGGCAGAATTCTCGGCCTTTTCCCCGAAGGAACCCGTTCAAAGGATCATAAGCCCGGAAAGGCAAAAAGAGGCGTTGCGGTTATCGCAAAGGCTGCAAAGGCGCCCGTTCTTCCCGTATCGATTTACAATAAAGACGATATGAAGAGAGGCAGCAGAATAACCGTAAGATTCGGCGAGCTTATTCCCTATGAAGAGCTTGGTTTTACCGAGGAAGGCTCAAAAACTGAAGAAAAGGCTGTTGCGGCATACATAATGGAAAGAATAGTTGATCTCTGGAGGTTAGGACATTGCGAATAACCCTTGCCGAAACAGCAGGCTTCTGCTTTGGTGTTGACCGTGCGGTAACTCAGGCTTACGCACTTGCCGAAAAGGGCAAAAAAGCGGTTACGCTCGGTCCGCTTATACATAATCTGCAGGTGACGGATGACCTTGCAGAAAAAGGAATAGGCGTTATTGATTCTCCTTCTCAGGCAAAGCAGGGTGAAACGGTTATTATCCGTGCTCACGGTGTTTCAAAAAGCGTTTATGAGGAGCTTGAAAAGGCAGGCGTTGAGATATGCGATGCAACCTGCCCCTTTGTTAAAAAAATCCATTCAATAGTCAGCGAGAATTCAGACGAAAATATTTCTGTTCTGATTGCAGGAGACCCCGACCACCCCGAAGTTAAGGGTATAGTGGGTCATTGCAGAGGCAGTGCTTTTGTTTTCAATAACGCAGAAGAACTTGACGCAGTTTGTGAAAAAAACAAAGCTTTGTTCGAAAAGGGAATAATAGCTGTTGCTCAAACAACTTTTTCACAAAATGAATGGAAAAAATGTAAAGAAAAAATAAAAATATACTGTACAAATCCGAAAATATTTGATACAATATGCCTTGCTACCCGAAAAAGGCAGGATGAAGCATCGGAGCTTTCAAAGAAATGCGATGCAATGGTCATCATAGGCGGGCGGCACAGTTCAAACACGGCGAAGCTTAAAGCCGTAAGCAGTGAAAACTGCGATACATATTTGGTGGAAAGAGCCGATGAGCTCAGGACCATAGATTTTTCCCCATACGCCGAAATCGGCGTCACGGCAGGGGCGTCAACCCCTTCCGCAATAATTAAGGAGGTACTTTTAGAAATGTCCGAAATCGTAAACGAAACCACAAATCTGCAGGTAGAGGAGGTGCCTTCTATAGCTACGATTACTGAAGATATGAGCTTTTCAGAAGCTCTTGAAGTTTCACTCAGCAGTATGAGCACCGACCAGAAAGTAAAAGGCATCGTTATGGGTATCACACCCACCGAAATCCGTGTTGACATCGGCAGAAAGCATGCCGGCTTTGTTCCTATGGATGAATACAGTGCAGACCCCACAGCAGATGCATCAAAAGAGCTTAAGATCGGTGATGAAATTGATCTTATCATTATGAAAACAAATGATGCAGAAGGCACAGTAATGCTTTCAAAGAGACGCTTTGACGCTCAGAAATCCTGGGCAGATATTATCGAAGCAGAAGAAGACGGCAGAGTTCTTGAAGGAACAGTTGTTGAAGTTATCAAGGGCGGCGTTCTTGTTGTTTCAAACAACATCCGCGTATTTGTTCCCGCATCTCTCGCAACAGAACGCAGAGATGAGAATCTTGAGGATCTTCTCAAAACAACAGTTAAGTTCCGCATCATTGAAGTTAATAAGCAGAGAAGAAGAGCTGTCGGTTCAATCCGTGCAGTTCTTAAGGATGCAAAGAAGGAAGCAGCAGATGCATTCTGGGCACAGGCAGCAGAAGGCCAGCAGTACAGCGGCGTTGTTAAGTCAATGACAAACTACGGTGCATTCGTTGACATCGGCGGCGTTGACGGTATGGTTCACATTTCAGAAATGTCCTGGAAGCGTATCAAGAATCCTTCAGAGGTATTTGAAATCGGTCAGGAAGTTGAAGTTTATATCAAGGCTCTTGACGCTGAAAAGAGAAAGATTTCTCTCGGCTACAGAAAAGACGAAGACAATCCCTGGGAAATCCTTAAGAAGAATTATCCCGAAGGCTCGGTTGTTGAGGCTGAAATCGTTGGTATGACAACCTTCGGTGCTTTCGCAAGAGTTATCCCCGGCATTGACGGACTTATCCATATTTCACAGATTGCTGACCGTCATATCAGCAAGCCCCAGGATGTTCTCAAGGTTGGCGATAAGGTAAACTGCAAGATTACAGCGGTTGATTACGACAAGAAACGCGTAAGCCTTTCAATCCGTGCTCTTATCGAGCCCGCTGAGGAAGTTGCTGAAGAAGCAGTTGAAGCTCCCGCCGAGGAAGCAGTAGCTGAAGAAGCAGCTGAATAATACGTTTTTCATCCGCCCGCAGTTTTCTGTGGGCGGATTTTGCAGTTTTCGGAAGGAATGATACATATTAATAAGAATAGGTTTTTAGGCCCTTTTTTCTGTATCTTGGCGGCGGTTGTTTGGGGGCTTTCGTTTGTTGCACAGAGTGAAGGTGCAAGCATCGGCACATTTACTTTTAACGGAATCAGAACCGTTATCGGCGGAATAGTGCTTCTTCCGCTTGTGATGCTCGGTCATAAAAAAGAAAACAAAGGTCTTGCTCCTGCGGAGAAAAAGAAATTTCCCATAAAGGATGTTGCAATCGGCGGCACTTGCTGCGGACTTGCACTTTTTGTGGGCGGTAATCTGCAGCAGCATGCGTTTAATTATATTGATGTTGGCAAGGTAGGCTTTATTACCGCACTTTATATGCTTATTGTGCCGGTTTTGGGGCTCTTCCTTAAGCAGAAAGCGAAGCTGAATGTATGGATAGGCGTGCTTTTCGGCATTGTGGGTCTTTATTTTCTCAGCATCAAAAAAGGCGATTTCTCAATCGGCAAGGGTGAGCTTATAACAATCGCCTGTGCTTTTGCGTTTGCCGTTCATATTCTCGTTATCGACTATTTCTGCCAGAAGATTAATAATATAGCACTTTCGTGTGCACAGTTTTTTGTTGCAGGCGGGCTTTCGGTAATCTGTATGTTCATTTTTGAAGAGCCGAAGATTGATGAAATCATTTCAGCGTGGCTTCCGCTTCTCTATGCGGGCGTTATGAGCTGCGGTGTTGCATTCACGGCTCAGATTTTCGGTCAGAGATATACTCCCGAGCCTGCGGTTGCATCGATTCTTCTTTGCACGGAATCGGTTTTTGCGGTGCTTTTCGGCTGGCTTATTCTCAAGCAGATGTTAAGCAGCAGAGAGCTTTTGGGCTGCTTTATAATGTTTGCGGCAATCGTAATATCGCAGATTCCGTTTGATGAGCTTATAAAGAAACGCAAACACTCATAAATTTTTCAGAGGGGCTGTTTTTTATGCTTGTAAAAATAATCTCCCTGCTTATGTCGGCAGTTATAACGCTGACAAGCTTTGTTTCAGTTTCATTCAGTTCGTTTGTTGATACATTAAGCGAAGCTTTTTACGGAATACCCTATACCTTTGATGCGATAAAATCTGATTTCTTTGCTGAAATGAACGATAATGATGTTGTTCAGGTTGATGAGGTTTCGGGTTATGTCAAAAATAAAATAGCGGTTTTTCTTGATGAGGATATGCCGTTTGCCGAAAAGGTTGATTTTTTCGCAAAGTGCAGGGGTATTCTTGTTGGCTGGTGTACTCCCGCAGACCTTTATGTTTTAAAGTATCCCTCGATGAGCTATGATGAAATTATTGAGGAATGCAAAAATATCAGCGAAAACCAGGGCGTTGCTTTTTCAATGCCTGTTTTTGCATCAAAAATATCAGAAAATCAGACTCCCGATGACAGCTTCGGTGAAATGACCGAGTGGAATGAAAACGCTCCGCAGGGCAATAATTGGTGGCTTGAAGCCATTTATGCAAGGCAGGCGTGGGATTACGAAAACTATTTTTCAACCGCTAATATCGGCATTGTTGATTCGGGATTTCAGCTCGGCCATCCCGAGCTTCAGGGCAAAATAAGCTTTCCGAACAGCAAGCAGGCAAAAAGAAATTATCCTTCAACCCACGGCACCCACATTGCGGGAATCATTGCCGCAGAAAAAAACAATCTGCAGGGTATAGCGGGCATAAACAGCAATTCAAGGCTTATCTGCGTTGACTGGTCGCCCGAAGGGCTTCAGCTTTGGAATACAGAGCTTGCGGTGCTTTTCGGTTTTTCTGCCGTTGTTAAGGCGGGGGCAAAGGTTGTTAACTTTTCGCTCGGAATTTCAAGCGGTATAGTCGGCACAAAAGCTCCGTGGGTAAACCGTGTGCTCGGCACAGCCGCAACAACTCTTGTTATGTCATCGCTTCTGAATAAGGGCTATGATTTTGTGGCTGTTCAGGCGGCGGGTAACGGCAATGTGCTCGGTTATCCCATTGATGCAAGCAATAACGGCCACTTCAGCTCGGTGAATGAAAATAATATTTTCACGGGCTTTAATAAGCTTGATAAATCCGAAATTCTTGACAGAATTATTGTTGTTGGTGCAGCCGAAAACAACGGCGACGGAACATACAGACAGTCATTTTTCTCAAATGTGGGTCCTGCAATTTCGGTATCGGCACCCGGCAATGAAATTTACAGCCTTGATATGAATTCCGATTACTGCACTCTTACGGGCACATCAATGGCAACCCCTATGGTAACGGCGGTTGCATCGCTTGTGTGGTCTGTAAATCCCGATTTCAAGGGCCCCGATATAAAAGAAATTGTTTGCACGGCAACGGATAAGGTTGCGGCAATCAATACCAAGGCTGCATATTTTGATGACCTTGAGCTTATGGATTATCCTATGGTAAATGCAAAGCTTGCGGTTGAAGAGGCAATAAAACGCACCGATTCAACAGTCGGCACCCTCGAAGGCATAGTTTCCGATGGAGATGCAAACGCAGTTGAATTTAACGGAAAGCAATATACCGTTTTTTCAGACGGAAGCTTTTCGTTTGTTGCCCCCGAAGCAGAGGGCTTATTGAATGTTCTTGACGCAAGCGGAAATATTATACGAGGCATTAACACCTCAATTATTGCAGGTGAAACAACTGAAATAACAGGAGAGGTTGAGTGATATGGCAGAAATCAAAAAACATTGGTATAAAGAAATGGCGGTCTATCAGGTGTGGCCCCGAAGCTTTAAGGACGGAAACGGCGACGGTATAGGCGACCTTAAGGGTGTTATGGAAAAGCTGGACTACATAAAGAGCATCGGTGTTGATGCTATCTGGTTTTCACCGCTTTATAAATCACCTCAGCACGATTACGGCTATGATATTGCCGATTATAAGGCTATAGCGCCCGAATACGGCACGCTTGAAGAATTCAAAGAGCTTCTTGATTTTGTCCGGGAAGCCAGATTCGAACGTCTCGGAGCATTCAGATATTCGGAGGAAGAGGGTACTTTCGGAGCTGAGAACTTCAAGGACAGCATCTCTGCAAAGGTAAAGCAGGAAAGGCTTGATGCCCTGATGGAACTCCAGAGCGGTATCTCTTTGGCTTTCAATCAGTCACGCGTGGGAACTGAAGTGAAGGTTGTGGTGGATGACTTTGTCGACGGAGTGTTTGTGTGCCGCAGCGAGTTCGAAAGTCCGGAGGTGGATGGCGAGATTCTTGTCAAGTATGACGCTGCTAAGATGGGGCCGGTGGATCCTTATTCGCTGGTAGGCGAGTTCATCACCGTTCTTATCACAGGAGCTGATGAATATGACCTTATTGCTGAGCCTGTAGAAATATAAGAGAATGAGATTTGTCGGATATATACTTTCAGTTGTGCTTGGAGTGATGGCTGCAGCAGCATGTGCTCCGGCAAGGTATGTTCTTGATGTTGAGATGCGGCATCCTTCTAAGGCAGGAGTGGATCTCACAGGTAAGAACGTGACCGTCGTGTATGGTCAGGAAGGTGTGTATCCTGACGATCTTTTCCTTGAATCAATGGCAGATGGCTTTGCCTGGAACCTTAAGGACAGGTATCAGGATTCTGTGGGCGAGGTAAATGTATCCGCTCTCCGTTCGGCTCCGGACTATGCCAACAGGGATTCTATGCTGAATCTCCTTGTCGAGACAGGGGCAGATGTGGTGTTTCTCCTTGATAAGGTTGCTTTAAGTGGCTCATCCTTTTCTTTCATTCTTAAGTGTTATGATGCTATGTATCAGGGTGATAAACTACAGTTGTTTTCGGGGAATTCTGTGGTTGAGTCCATGAACGGCAACGATGCGATCAAGAATGAAGGATGGGATGCTGGCAAGACTGTCGCAGCTGCCTTCGAGCCACAGTGGAAGCATGAGCAGTACTCTTTGTATTATTTCGACTCACCTGACTGGTACACCGCATTGGAAAAGGCGGAAGCCTTTGACTGGAAGGCGGCGATGGATATATGGATCAAGATGCTTCAGTCCAATGACAAGCTGAAATGTTCATGTGCGTCATATAATATAGCTACAGCCTGTTATATGATGGGAGATTATCATCTGGCTTCCCAGTGGCTGGACAATGCCGACCGATTGGCAGATCTTCTGGTGTCAGAGGGGCTCAGAAAAAGAATAAATGCTCGAATCGACTGATTCGGGCATTTATTCTTTTGGGGCAGTTTAGTTCTTCTTGACAGGGTCGCAGGTCAGGCCGACTCCAAGCTTCTTGAAAATCTTCTGCACCTGCTTCTCATGATAATCATCCGTGGTACGGATAAATTTATCATAAGATATATTCAGCATATCGCACAGACCTCTGATCACACCGGCCACGTCATCTACG
>CALGRR010000119.1 GCA_937880805.1 uncultured Clostridia bacterium | reverse complement strand
AATATTTCTGCCATAGAGCCTTTTTTGTACTGTCCGCACAATTTGGGGCAGTTCATGTGATTCA
Source organism: uncultured Clostridia bacterium (assembly GCA_937880805.1). Lineage (GTDB taxonomy): Bacteria > Bacillota > Clostridia > Oscillospirales > Acutalibacteraceae > CAG-177. Next base: position 46,364 of record CALGRR010000119.1, on the reverse strand, counting down.
GCCTTATTTTTATTCTATAACAAATGTTGTTATGCTGTTTTCTTTCAGTTTTGCGGTAAGGCGGTTTTGCGGTAATGGGATTTCATCAATTTCAGCCCAATGCTCGCCGCCGTTTATATCACCGCTTGTTCTTATAAGCTTTGCTGTTTTTCCTTTGACTGAAATATCATCAAATTCAACGGAAACATCTCGGCATGAGGCAGTAGTGTTAAGTGCAACAACAACTGCTTTTCCGCTTCTTCTGTCATAAGCGGCAAGGGAATGCTTATCGCCTGTGTGAATGATTGTCATACCGGGCTCTATATAGCGGGTGAACTGACCGAAAGCATAATATTTTTGGGTCAGATATATTTCTTCATTATCAATATCTGCAAAAGCAGTGCCCCAGAAGCCTTGAGTGAGGTCGGGCATATCGGGCATATCAAGTCTGCCCTTGGCGTCGGGAATTTTTGAAATATATGCGGCAACAATCTGCCATATAACCCAGGCAGAGGGCGAAATTGTGTTAATATCCTCAATGATTTTTTCGCCCAGCCATAAAGCGGGACCCATCTCGCCGCTGTTTTCGCCGCTTGCAGAGCTCCAGTCTGTTTCACTCATCCAGATGTTTTTGCCTTTTTTTCTTGCAAGGTCGCCGATTTGAGGTGTTGCGGGTGCATAGGTGTGGGTGCTTATTCTGTCAACAACGGAAAGTGCTTTTTTGCTCAGCAATTTCATAGCAATATACTGTCGGGAGGTTTTCGTTTCGTCACTTGCGGTAACAATAATATCGGAAAGACCTCTTTTATTCAATGCATCTGCCGTTCTGACAAGAATGTCGCTCTGCATTTTACCCGGCATAACAAAGCAGCCCTCCTGCTTTTGAGAATAAGCCTTCCAGAAATCCGTGAAAGGCTCGTTCATTGCGGCGAGGCTTTTTATTTTTATGCCGTAATTTTTCTGTATGTAACAGCAAACATCTGCAAGGTATTCCGCAAAAGAGCCTATGCAGGATTTTTTCAGGTTATTGGTTACGCCGTTTTTGCTTCCCGAGCTGCAACCGCTGACCGTCATAAAATACGGCGGTGAATTCGAGAATGCTTCAACATAAGCATTTTCACCTGCGGCTTTATATGCAGCATCAAGCACGGCAAGCTGGGCGTGGTCTGTATCGGGATTAAAAAAGAACTTTTTCTTTTCGCTGTTGTATTTCCACCAGCCGGGCATTTCGGAATCTGTTCTGGTTATGTGGTTGTGAGAAGGGTCGTCGCCGCCGCCGATGTTGTAACGCATAATATTAAGGTTCAAGCCTTCTTTTGAAAAGAAAAGCTTTGCACTTTCGTTAACCATCGTTTCGCTGAAACCGACTCTGTTTGCCCACCAGCAAAGGCTTGTTCCCCAGCCCTCGAATATACCGTTGTTGGTTTTTGAAGCGTTTTTAAGTGAAACTTTGATGCTTTTCATAATATTTACCTCATAAATCAAGAATCATTTCAACGTGAGGCACCCAATCCGTAACGAATTCTTCACCTGCTTGCCTGAAACCGAATTTTTCATAAAGCTTTTGTGTGTAGCTCTGTGCCTCTATAACAATTCTTTCTGCATTCATTTTTTCTTTTGCCGTTTTTATGGCGGCTTCAATAATTAACTTTGAATATCCCTTGCCTCTTTCGGTTGTAAGAACTCTGCCGATTGAAACATCTTCAAAGGATACTCCTTTATCAAGAAGGCGGAGATACGCCTTGATTTCACCGTCTTCTGCAAGAAAAATATGATAAGCCCTTTTATCTCTGCCGTCGGGGTCGGGGTAGGGGCATTTCTGCTCTGTAACAAAAACATCTGCTCTTGCCTTGAATATGGCATATAATTCATTTACGCTCATTTCTTCAAATCTTTTAATAATAACTTCCATAAGCTGCTCCAATCATTTAAACGATGCAAAAGAAATATTCGGTTATTTTTTCGGGGGATTCTTTAATTCCGTTATCAACCCACCATCTGACCGTTTCAATAAAAACGGAGGCTATATGATTTATACGAAAAGTTTCGGGCAGGTTTTTATTCTTTTCTGTTTCCAGAATATTCAACTGCGTTGCCGCAAGCTGCATAAGATTGTTTTTGAAGTATTGCAGGAACAAATCGTTATTCGGGCACGAGAGAAGCTCAAGAATATTGTTATCATTTTTCTGAAGATGCTGAAACAGATGAAGAAAAACGGAATTCGGTGCGTTGCAGTCAAAAATATGTCTGTGCTCATTTTTTTCACCGCTCATAGAATCAAAAATGTGGCAGAAAAGCTCCTCACAAAGCTCCTTTAACAGAAAATCCTTTGTTTCAAAATGAGAATAAAAGGTTGCTCTTCCCACATCTGCTTTTTCAATTATTTCCCCGACAGTAATCTGTGCAAAGCTTTTTTTGGATAAAAGCCTGATGAATGCCGCAAAGATTGCATCGCGTGTTTTTCTCTGCCTTCTGTCCATAATTACCTCCCGTACTTTTTCCGCTTTTTGTTCGGTATTGAACTGCAAGCATAAACCGTATATTGAACTTGCATTTCAATCTGATAAAATTATATTGAACAGTATGTTCTGTAACATATTAATTTTATATCATTAATTATAATAAGTCAACGGAGGATTATATGAAAACAGAAAAGAATATTCTAACGGCGTTTATTTTAAATTTCGGTTTTTCAATTTTTGAATTCATCGGCGGATTTGTTACCGGAAGCGTTGCCGTTATTTCCGATGCCGTGCACGATGCAGGGGATGCCGCAAGCATCGGAATATCTTATTTTCTTGAAAAAAATAGCAAAAAGCAGCCCGATGATGCTTATACTTACGGATACGCAAGATATTCCGTTATCGGCAGCCTTGTTACAACTCTTATTCTTTTATTCGGCTCTGCCGCAGTAATCTGTAATGCAGTTGAAAGATTTATTCATCCCGCACAAATAGATTATAACGGTATGATTGTTTTTGCAATAGTGGGAGTCTGCGTGAATTTTTTTGCAGCATTTTTTACCCGCGAAGGGAAGTCGCTCAATCAGAAGGCGGTTAATCTGCATATGCTCGAGGATGTGCTCGGCTGGGCGGTTGTGCTTATCGGTGCAATAGTTATGAAATTTACCGGTTTTGCATTTATCGACCCTATTATGTCCTTGGGAGTAGCGGCGTTTATTCTTATAAATTCAATCAGAAATTTAAAAGAGGTGCTTTTTCTGCTTCTTGAAAAAACACCTGAAAATATAAATGTTAACGAAATCAAAGAGCACATTATGAATATTGACGGGGTGACAGATGTTCATCATATTCATATATGGAGTCTCGACGGATTAAACAATTATGCAACTATGCATATTGTTACAAACGCGGATGCCTGCAAAATAAAAGAGAAAATCCGTGAAGAGCTGTCGGAACACGGAATATGTCACACGACGCTTGAATTGGAAACGGAAGAGGAGCATTGCGGCGAAAAACAATGTGTGGTTAAATCAAAAGCTCCGCAGCACCGACACCACCATCATTGATAAAAAATTATTAAAATCCTTGATTGTTTTGATTTGCAGATATTAAAATCTTATGATTGTTGTTTTCGTGATTATATTGTGTTAAAATCCGAATTGGAGGAAGCTGTGACGGTGAAAACAGCAAAAATCGGCATCAACTAACGGTTGATACCGCAAAATCAACCGTAAGTTTACCCGTTTCAACGCTTCGTTTATTGACTCAACCGAAGAATTCTGTAACAATGAAATCGGCGGATGCAAGCCGAATAAGAATTTGAAGGAGAATGAATTATGAATCTCGGAAACAATATTTCAGAAAGAAGAAGAGCAAAGGGACTTACTCAGGAGGAGCTTGCAATTAAACTCGGAGTTTCACCTCAGGCTGTTTCAAAATGGGAAAATAATTTATCCTGCCCCGATATTTCTCTATTGCCCTCTATAGCAAATATTTTTGGTGTGAGTGTTGATGAATTGCTCGGAGTTGCTCCGATAAGTGAAACTGCGGAAGAAAAAGTAAACACGGAACCTGAGGCAGCATATGAAGAACCTGTTTTTAACGGCAAAAAAGCAACAAAGCTCCTTATCACAACCGAACGCAACGGTAAAACCACAAACATAAAGTTTCCTATAGGAATAGTGCGTTTCGGCCTTAATATAGGCGGCATTTTCGGAGGGCTGACGGGTGAGCAGGCAAATGCTGTTGAGGATGCAATAAAAACCGGTCTTTCGGGAGAAATTCTTTCTGTTGACGGCGAAAACGGGGAAAAGGTTACAATCAGTTTGGTATAAAATAATTCAGGGTGATGTTATGCAATCTCTGACTTCAAGAATATTTATGGGAGCTTTGCGTTTGGTTTTTCATTCGCCTTTATCCGACAGCTCAAAGCTTTCAGACAATGCGGCAAAGCTTACGAAAGATAAAAAATCAAAATACAAGCCCTCAAAAAACTTTATACATACGAAGAACACCTTTGACGGGGTGAAATATGAAAAGCTCATAAACCGTAATTGCAAAACAGAAAAAGTTATACTGATGATTCACGGCGGCGGATTCAAAATCGAACTGAATGATTTTTATCGCAGACTTGCCGAAAAATACAGCAAAATGTTTTGCGGTGCAACGGTTATAAGTGTTAATTACGGCAGATTTCCCGAGCATCAGCTTCCGTCGCAGATGCACGATGTTGTAAAGATTTATCTTCATTTACTTGATGAGGGTATCAACAATTCTGATATTGTTATTATTGGCGACAGTGCAGGTGCAACTCTTGCGATGACATCATCCTTGTGGCTTCGTGATAACGGTTATTATCTGCCGAATCATATTGTCTGTTTTTCGCTGTGGGCGGATGCAACATCAAGCGGTGATTCAAGAATCACAAATGCATACACAGACCCGTTTTACGGAATAGCAAAGCATAAGAAAATTGAAGATAATCTTCACCTGCTCAGAAGAATATCAAAGTATGTTCTGAATGTTGACAGAACCAATCCGTATATCTCACCGCTGTTCGGCAGCTTTGAAGGTTTTCCGAAGGTTACTCTGATATGCGGAACTGCGGAGCTTGATGAAAGCGACAGCGACAGAGTTTATGAAAAACTGAAAGCCGCCGGAGCAGATGCCGAGCTTCATAAATTTGAGGGTATGTGCCATTGCTTTCAGTTGTTTTCGTTTTTACCCGAAAGCAAAACCGCATACAGCCTTGTTAAAAGCAGAATTATGGAGGAAAAGAAATGAAAATTCTCGATAACGGCAACAAGCATTTATTACCCATAATCCCTCAGCTTGTTTCGGAAAAGCTCAACAAGAAAGTTTCGGATATAAAATTCATCGGCGGCGGCAGCTACGGCAGAGTTTATAAAACATCTCTTCCCGACGGTGAAACAATCGCAGTCAAAGCCTACAGAGTTCAGGGCTCGCAGTACGAAGAAGCTCAGCAGCTTAATCTGCTTTCTGCAAACACAAGCGTAAAAATGCCCAAGGTTCTCTTTACATATGAAGATGCTGAAACAGCAATTCTGGCTATGACCTTTGTTGATGGTCAGAATGTGTTAAATCCGATGTTTTTACTGAAAAGCAAAAGGCAGAAACAAAAATTTGCCGATGATGTTATTTCGGGTATGCTCCAATGGCACAGCGTTACGAATGATAAATTCGGAGAGCTATCAAATCCTTGTTATGATACCTGGCTTGAATATTACAAAAAAGAAAAGCAGGAGCCCTGGCTGAAAGGCTTGAAGGAATTATCCGATAACGGAAAATTCAGCAAGAAAAACCTAAATCTTCTTTATGAAGCAACAGAGATTTTCAACAATCTTCCCGAGGAAAAATCATCTCCCGTTCTCATTCACAGCGACCTCAACATAATGAACATTATGGCTGACCCGAAAACCTTAAAACTCACAGCCTTCATTGACCCTTGCACCTGTATGTGGGCAGACAGAGAATATGATTTGTTTCAATTCCGCAATATGTGGGGAGATGCCTACGGTTTGTATGAAACTTACAAGCAAAAATACAGATTATCCGAATATGCCGATTTCAGAGTTGCTTATTACGGGGCAATGAATGAGGCACATTGCCGCTTGGGCGGGGGCCTGATTATGCCGCTTTGGGAGATTCTCGACAATGCCCGATTGAAAAATGAAATGAAAAAGCTGAAAGAAAAGAAGTGATTTGGTGAATATAGGCGAGCTCGTAACTGTCAAGACGATGGAAAAGAACACTCTTGAAAAACACACGCCATATAGTGCGGAAATCCGTTTGTTTTCTTGCGTTCAGCAGGGGGATATAGATTCGCTGCTGATGCAGATTAAAAATCTTGATTCTCTTATTGTTATGGGCAAAATGTCCGACAATGAGTTGATGCAGCATAAATATATGGCTGTCAGCACAATCACTCTTGCAACCCGGTATGCAATACAGGGCGGACTTAACGAAAGCAAAGCCTATGACTTTTCAGACCGTGTGATTGAAAAAATTGATTCGCTCACCGACAAAAATGAAGTACTAATATGCCTCGGCATTGAAATATTAAAACTGACGCAGGATGTGAAAAAGAATAAGAAACAGCCTGAGTTTTCTCCGCATATAAGAAACTGCATCAAATATATAAACGAAAACCTTTGCAAAAGAATAAGTGTTTCTGCTGTTGCGGAGCATTGCGGAATTTCAGCAGATTATCTGTCGCAGATTTTCAAGAGGGAAATCGGAGAAAATCTAAGTGCATATATTTTGCGGCAAAAGCTTGAAAAGGCAAAAAGCCTTTTGCTGAACGGAAAAACACAGAAAGAGATATGCGATGAAATCGGTTTTTCTTCACAGTCATATTTTGTAACGGCGTTCAGACGGATTTATAATATGACTCCCTCAGATTATCTTAAAATGACAAGGTCACAAAAGTATTGATTATATTTCAAAGGGGCTGCCTCACTTTCATTAGTGAGAACAGCCCCTTTTATTGTGCTTTTTCTGATTTAATCAAGACAGTTAATCATATCAAGATGCTCGGTATAAAGTCTGTAAACATCGGTGTTTACTTTGAAAAATCCGCCTTGGAGTGACATATGGTCGCCCTGATAAACGGGCATAATATTCCACACGCCTTCAGCAATGTTGTTCGGGTCAAATGCTGCTGACGGTGCACTTGACGGTGCCGAAGCGGAAACCGTATTTACAAGCCCGTCATTTTCAAGCCAGCTTTCATCAACAAAATATCCGCCGTCGGTTGTGCCTGTGAGCATTCCCATTTCGTCTGCACTGCTTTGGAAAAGAATTTCCATTCTTTTTTTGTCGGCTTTGTATGTGCCGTCATCATTATTATTGCCAGCGGTATTGAAACTATTTTTGCCATTTTTATTTCCTCCATTTTTAATATGTAATTATTTTAATATTTGTGAGATAAAATGGCAAAGCCCACGCTTACCCCGAGAAACAAGCCGATAAAGGCTTCCTGCAGGGTGATAACGGAGTTTTCAAGAAGCAGCGGAAATTCGCTCACAAATGCCTGCATTACCTCTGCGGGCGACGGCAGCATATAAGAGGGGATAAATCCCGCAGAGCAAAGCAGCTGCCATATAATGAGCAACGCGGCAACGGCAGTAACCGACGGAATATTACGCTTCAGCATGTTTTTTTATCTTTTTGTCAATGGTCAGTATTTCGCCTTCGGGTCTGTAAACAACCTTAACATAAGCCGAAACATTTTCTGCACCTGCTCTTATTGCAACGTGCTGACACTCTTTGACGATGTCCATCAGTTGGTCGTAGTCTTCGCCTTCGATTGTTGTTTCAAACGGACCTACGTGGCAGTGCAGACCGCTGCTTTTGATAAATGCGATAACCTCATCAACAATGCGGATAAGATCATCCTGATCTTTTGCCTTGGGAAGAACCTGGATTGCGATACTTGCTTTCATAATTTTACCTCCAAAAATAAAAATTGCCTCCGCCGGATATGGGCGAAGGCTTCTTGAAGTACAGTTCTGATTATTGTAAATTACAATATACTTCTGCTATGCTTCCTACGGCGGCATTATCCGGATCAGGTTTGCGGGTCGCAGGTTTACCTGCCTCTCAGCCGTTCATAACAGCTCCCCGGTGAAACAAAAACAGGAGACAGCCTTTCGGATGCCTCCTGTAAAAAATCCTTGTGTATGACTTCCTACGGCGGCATTATCCGCATCAGGTTATAGGGTCGAAGTTTGATTACTTCCTCTCAGCCTGCAAGCACAAGCTCCCCTGTATTTATTTCGTTGATATTATATACTGATTTTTTTGAGAATACAATAGGTTTCGCAAAATTTTTTTGATTATATTGCTGCTTGGCAGATTTACATATAAATGTGCTCTGCATATGCCGCACCGTCGGAGTTAACGGATATTACCGTTCCGCCCATAAGACCTTCGGTATAATAAGCACCGTATCCGGTTTTGAGCATATAGTTGAGCCTGATTCCTTCATAATAAATCTGAAAATTATTTGCGTGATCGTGACCCGCAAATATATTTTTGGTGCTTCCGAGCTCCTTGCAAACGCCAAAGAAGCCGTTGTTAACTGGTGGGCAGCATACTCCCTCACCGTTAATGCCGACAGCCTCGGGTGCAAGCCCGGGAGCAAGGGTTCCCTGGTCATAGCTGCCGTAGGCTTTTATCCACGCATCCTTGTATTCGCAAACGGGAATATGCAGAAAAACTGAGCTCTCAACAGTTTTGCCTGCAATATCGGAAATTCCTTTAACAGCCCATTTATACCACTCAATCTGGTTATCCCAAAGATGGTCATAACCGCCAACCGTTGAGCCGTCTTCAAGTGTATATTCCGCACCGTTATGGGTATCAACCATAAAAAGGGTGTGGATGATTTTTCCGTTTTCTGTAATGTTTATGATATAGTTGCCGTATCCCATATTTTCGGGGCCGAATTCAAAAAGGCAGTTTTGGGCCTTATAAAGAAGATGTGCGGCCCAGAATTCGTTTATAAGGCATTGACCGTCGTGGTTGCCCATAACGGGAGCCCAGGGAATACCGTAGCTGTCAATCTGATGGATAAGCTTGATATATGCTATGGTGCCCCACGCATTATCGCCCGTCAGAGTGATAAGGTCGGGCTGAGTTTTGTTAATAAGCTCATCAATCATTTCTTCTGTTTTTTCGCCTGATTCTTCATAAACCAGGTCATCCTTGAGCTGAACATCGGCGAGATTGAGAATGATGAAATCTTCATCGGGATTTTTTTCGATTTCCGCACAGTAATCCGCCGTGAATTCATCGGCTGCCGACCACTCTGAGAAGAAGCGGCCTTCACCCAAATTTGCAACCAATGCGGCTACGGGTGTAAGTATCTGAAACAGTGAAAGGAAGAATGCCAGAACAAGTTTTACAGTTGCCATATTGCACCTCTGAATAGTTTGTTTTTTATTAATTATAAAACTCAAGGCTGAAACTGTCAATTAGCTGTTGAAATTTTTAAATAAAACCCTAAAACTCTTTATTATTATTTATCGTTTTTTGCTTGAATGCCTTCGTGTTAACAGCTTGCAATGTGTTAAAAACTGTTGCCAATAAAAAATTCATCTGTTATAATTTTCTTAACAGAATCTTTGAAGTTAATTTTTATGATGCAGTTTTCTTTTAAGCAAAGCCCGTTCCGAAAGCGGATGAGCCTTTTGAAAAATAAATATAATGAGGTGTAAGATGAACAGCTTTAAACTCGGTCTTTGCAGCGTTACATTCAGAAAGCTGAGTGCCGCAAAGGTGGTTGAAATTGCCAAAAAAGCAGGTGTCGGTTATATAGAATGGGGCGGTGATGTTCATATAACAAATACGGAAGAAGCCCGCATAGTAAAATCAATTTGTGCCAATGAGGATATAAAAATCTGTTCCTACGGCAGCTATTACAGAGTTGGCTGCGGCGATAAAAGCAAATGGGAAGAAATATGCAAAATTGCAAAAGCGATGAATGCACCGTCTGTCAGGGTGTGGCTCGGAGAAAAAGGCAGCGGCGAAACAACTCAGGCAGAGTATAACCGTATTCTTGATGATTTAAAGAGCATCTGCTCCGTTGCACGAAAATATAATTTATCGGTTTGCCCCGAGTGTCACGATAACACATACAATGACAATACGGATGCTTTTCTGAAAATTAAAAATGAACTTAAAGCTGATAATTTCAAAACATACTTTCAGTCAAGATACTGCAGGTTTGATTATGATATTGACAGAATTGAGAGAACCTTTGATTCTGTTGAAAATGTTCACGTAAGCTACCGTGATATGGCGAAAGAACAGCGTTTTAAAAAGAAAGATAAATATTATCTTGATAAGCTGCTCAAAAAGTTTCTGGAAATGAATTTTGACGGTATAATTCTTGTTGAATTCACCAAGGGTTCAAAAGAAAAGAATTTTATAAAAGATGTAAACAGACTCAAAGCATATTGAGGTGATTGTTATAAAAATCGCATTGTTCAGTGAAAATAAGGCTGCGTTTGAAAAGGTTTACACCGAAGCTGTTTTAACAAAACTCCGAGCCTTCGGTGAAATCTCGGGCAGAATTGATAAAAGCAACATCGAATGCTGTAAAGACTTTTTAGCCGATTGTGAAATTGCATTTGCAACCTGGGGAATGCCGTCGTTTTCGGAAAATGAAATCAGAGAATATATGCCCAATCTCAAGGTGCTTTTTTACAGTGCGGGCACGGTTCAGTATTTTGCCAAGCCTTTTCTTGATTGCGGAGTAAGAGTGTTCAGTGCGTTTGCGGCAAACGGAGTTCCCGTTGCGGAATATACTGTTTCTCAGATTATCCTGGCATTAAAGGGCTATTTTCAGGGTGCAAAAAGATACAAGTCGTTTTTGCCTTATGCCGCTGCTCATACGCAGAACTGTGTTGGAGCATACGGTGCAAAGGTTGGGCTGATAGGTCTTGGCACAATCGGTTCGGCTGTTGCCGATAAGCTTAAAGGATATGATGTTGAGGTTATGGCATATGACCCGTTTATATCCGAAGAAAGGGCAGAGGAGCTCAATGTGACCCTTTGCGATATTGAAACGGTATTTAAAGAATGCGATGTTATAAGCAATCATCTTGCAAACAAAAAAGAGCTTAAAAATATTTTTAATTTTGCATTATTCGCTCTTATGAAAAAACACAGCACCTTTATAAACACGGGAAGGGGCGATCAGGTCAACGAGCTTGCCCTTGCGTTAAGCCTTTTTCTTCACCCTTCAAGAACTGCGGTTGTTGATGTTTTGAAGAATGAAAGATTTCCGTATATCAGCCCTCTTTTCTGGTGCCCGAACGCAATTATAACTCCGCATATTGCCGGCAGTCTCGGCAATGAAACAGAAAGAATGGCAGATTATATGATTGAACAGCTTAACAATTATCTCAATGATAATGAAATGCAATATGAAGTAACAAAGAAAATGCTTGATACAATGGCTTAATAAAAACTCGGAGTGCCGCAACACTCCGAGTTTTTTATACCGTCAAATCTACTCAATGCATATTATTTTCTGCATCAAGTTTTTTCAATGATTTTTTGAACTGCACTGCAAAAAGAATTGCGGTGAAGGTTACTGCGATAACATCAGCGGCGGGTTCAGCAAGATAAACGCCCATTGTTTTGTCTGCAACCAGATTCGGCATAAGATAGATAAACGGCAGAAGAAGCACGAATTTACGCACAATCGCAACAATTATTGAACAGGGTGCGTTGCCGATTGAAACAAAGGTCATCTGGCAGGCTATCTGAATGCCGAAAAGGAACATCGCACCGCAGTAGATGCGGAGTGCCTTTGCTGTGAATTCAATAAGTGCGGCATCGGGTGTGAATATTCCTGCAAAGATTTGCGGAAAAATCATAATCAATACCCACAAAACAGCCGAATAAGTCAGGCAGCAGGTGAGCAGCAGCCTGAATGTTTTCTTGACTCTGTCAACGTTTTTTGCACCGTAGTTATAGCTTGAAATGGGCTGTGCACCTTGTGCAATACCCTGCATTGGAAGCATTGCAAACTGCATAACGCTCGTGAGAATTGTCATTGCACCAACGGCAATATCGCCGCCGTATTTGAGAAGTGACGAATTGAAGCAAACAGAAATAACACTCTCGCTGCTCTGCATAATGAAGGTTGCAAGACCGAGAGCAACGCAGGGAAAAACAAGCTTTGCATCAATCTTCATATACGACACTTTGAGTTTAAGATATGTTTTCTTGCCGCAGAGGAAGGAGATTACCCATATGCACGAAATCGCCTGCGAAAGAATGGTTGCAAGTGCCGCACCTTTGACACCCATATCAAACACAAAAATGAATATCGGGTCAAGAACAATATTGCTGACGGCACCGATAAGCACCGTTATCATACCGATTTTTGTGAAGCCCTGTGCATTGATGAACGCACCCATACCGAGAGTGAGCTGAACGAAAACCGTGCCGATTGCATAAACACTCATATATGCACTTGCATATTCTATTGTGTTTTCGCTCGCACCGAAGGCAAGAAGCAAATCTCTGTTCCAAATCAGCAAAACCGCTGTTAAAACGGCTGAAATAATAATCTGAAGCGTGAAGCATCCGCCGAGAATTTTCTCTGCGGATTTTTTGTCGCCCTTGCCCATATTTATTGATGCTCTGGGTGCACCGCCGGAACTGATGAGAGCCGCAAAAGCCGAGATAATCATAATTATCGGCATACAAACGCCAACACCCGTCAGAGCAAGGCTGCCCTCTTCGGGAATGTGACCGATATAAATGCGGTCAACGATGTTATAGAGCATATTTACGAGCTGAGCGATAACCGTGGGCACAGCAAGCTTAAAAAGCAGCTTACCGACGGGTTCTGTGCCTAAAAATTCTTTGTTGTTATCCATATTTATCTCCTGAATCGAAAGTCTTTCGGTATTATACACCAATGAAACCTTAATTTCAAGACCGTCGGAATTTTCATCAAACAGCAAAAATATTGTTGTATTTCTGCACCTTTCCATAGTATACTATAACTGTTAAACATTAGCTAAAAAAAGAATGGCTGCCACACTCGGAAGGTTTTATGCCCGTCGTCAGCGTGAAGAGTATGAAAAGTGGCTGGCGGAACAGAAAAAGCTGGAAGCTGAAAAAGAAAATGTGAACGAATAATTTTGGCGTTTTCTCGTTGACAAAACTTGATGTAGATTATAAATAACAAGCCTGATATATAAAAGTGCGCAACTATAACCTTGCTTTAAATCACATAATACCCGGAATGCAGTTGCACTCCGGGTTTCTTTGTGTCCGATTAAATTTTCGGGTTACCGTATTCTCTTATCATCGCCGCCATTGAAACAACCCATTGCTTGCCGAACTTACAAACATCAACTCCGTTTACAAGCTTTCCGTATGCAATAGCTTTGCGGAGCGTGCTCTCATTAAGACTCCACAGAGTTGTTGCATCGCCGAATGACATAAGCCCGTCAAAGGGTGTTTCAATAACTTCACCGTTTGCCCACAGTTCATCGCAGGAAATGTCCGCTTCGTCACCCCAGATAATTCCGTAACCGCCGACATCAACCTCAACGGTATAAAACAATTCGGGGTTATCTTTTAGCGGAGCAAACATAGACCATTTGTCAAACAGGGGAGCGACATCATAAATTTTTGTCACACCTTCGGAAAACTGAACGCTGAGTTTGAATTCGGGCAAAGCACTAACAGATTTAACCTTGTGAAACATAAAGATCCCTCCTTATTCCAACGGAGAAAGCTGCTTGAATTCCTGCGTGTCCCAAATTTTTGCTAAGTCATCTTTGTGAATTGAAATCCACTCTCTGACCATTTCAAGAGCTTTGGCGGGCAGATAACCTTCAAGAACATTTCCGTTCTGAATATCAACAGCAGCGACGTGTTCACCGTAGATTGCGTGAATATGCGGCGGATTATGCTCGCTCTGCTGAAAGTACATTCTTATTATTATTCCGTAAAATCTTGATAATACAGGCATCAAATCATTCCTTTCAATAGCATTATATCACGGTATAGTGATAATGTCAATATACTGTAAAGTACGTTTTATAGGACATTTGGTATGATAGAATATTATCATAAGCTTATCATAACATACCAAAATTGCCAAAGTGTGCGTTGCTTGACATTCACAGTAGATTAACTATAATGATTATATATAAACAAAAAGCTCCGCAAAGCGGAGCTTAATCTTCACACACTGTGAGGTCGCACATGCGACGATTTGAATAAATTTTTATTTGAACTTGTAGTGTGAATCTCATAAGGCAATTGAGATTGTATTTATTATAGCACAATAAAATAATTTGTCAACAAAAAAATGGAGTGACATATATGAAAGTGAAAAAAGATTATTACATAGGTCTTGATATCGGTACAGACTCAATTGGCTGGGCAGCAACGAATATGGATTATAACATTCTTAAATTCAAAGGAAACGCTCAGTGGGGAATCCGTCTTTTGGATGAAAGTTCAACAGCCGAAGAAAGGCGGGCATACAGGTCATCCCGACGCAGAACACAGAGAAACAAATTCAGAATACAGTGCCTTGAAATGTTGTTCGATGAAGAAATATCTAAAATAGACATTGCGTTTTTTCAACGACTCCGCAACAGCAGTTTTCTTGAAGAAGATAAATCGGTGAAGGGCAGATATTCATTGTTCAACGATGACGATTACACTGATAAAGATTACTTTAAAGAATATCCGACCATATATCATGTGCGAAAAAAGCTTGTTGAGAGTAATAAACCTGTTGATGTCAGGATTGTATTTCTCGCATTGAGTCATATCATTAAAAATCGAGGACATTTTCTTTTTGATTCGGATTCTCTCGGAACCGATGCATTGCCGTGTTTTGATGATGTCTGGAATCAGCTTGTTGCATATTTATCAGATGAATATGATATTCAGCTTATATGTGAGGATATCGGAACAGTATGCGACACCTTGAAAAACCGATATTTATCGATAACCGCCAAAAAGTCAGCTTTTCTGAATGCGTTTTCGGCAAGCAAAAAGGATGAGCCAATCAATTCCATTGCAACTCTTCTTGCCGGTGGTACCGCCAGATCCGCAGATCTGTTTTCGGATGAAGAATTAAAAGATTCGGAAGCATCGAGCATTTCATTTTTAAGCGGATATGACGAAAAATCTGCTGTTTATGAATCGGTGTTTGCTGACAGATTTGAACTTATAGAATTGCTTAAAGCGGTTTACGATTGGGCTTTGCTTGCTGATATATTAAAAAATCAAAGCTATATTTCTTTTGCAAAATGTGATTTATATGATAAGCATAAATCTGATTTGAAAACTTTAAAAGCCTTTGTTAAAACATATATACCGAATAAAAAACAGATTATATTTAGCGAAAACAAACCGGGTGTTTGCAATTATCTTGCATATTCAGGACATTCTTCAAAAGGAAATGTTGAAAAGAAATGCAATCAGCAGGATTTTCTTGATTTTTTGAAAAAACAGTTGCCTAAAGATAATCCGGACGAAAAATATGAAAAAATGTATTCTGAAATTATTTCGGGAAATTTTATGCCCAAAATTGTCAGTAAAGATAATTCAGTTATTCACATGCAGGTTAACAAGGCAGAGCTTACCGCAATTTTGAATAACGCATCCGCATATTTGCCGTTCTTGACAGAAAAAGATGAAAAGGGTAAAACTGTTTCGGATAAAATTCTTGATATTTTTTCATTCAGAATACCTTATTATGTGGGTCCATTAAATAAGCACAGCAAATATTCCTGGTTAGAGAGAACTGATGATAAGATTTATCCGTGGAATTTTAATGAAGTTGTTGATGTTGACAAGAGTGCAGAGAAATTCATTGAAAAACTGACAAGTAAGTGTACCTATATTTTTGCAGCAGATGTTTTGCCAAAAAATTCTTTGTTGTATAGCAAATTTACTGTTCTTAACGAGCTTAATAATCTGAAAATTGATGGCATAGAAATATCGGTTGAGCTCAAGCAAAGGATTTATTCTGAATTGTTTGAAAGAAACAACAAGGTTACACTTGCAAAGTTGAGAAAATATCTTAAATCTTATTACGGTGACGAATTTGAAATAACCGGAATTGACGGGGATTTCAAAAATTCACTCAAAGCATACCGTGACTTATATCCGTATAAGCTTACAGATGAGCAAAAAGAAGAAATTATAAAAGCAATCACTATTTTCGGTGATGATAAAGCTCTGCTTAAAAGACGGCTTAAGGCTATGTTCGGAAATCTGCTGTCGGCTGAAGATATTTTAAAAATAAGCAAGTTGAAATATACCGGTTGGGGAAGACTTTCTCGTGATTTTTTGAGCGGCGTGGAAGCTGTATGCAATGAAACCGGAGAGGCAAACAGTATAATAGGATTTATGTGGGAAACCGACAATAATCTAATGCAGCTTATGAGTAATGATTACAGTTTTATAAATGCTGTTAATGAAATCAACGGCGACAGAAAATTTACAACTCTGAAAAAAGAGGTTGAAGATCTATATGTTTCGCCAAAAGTAAAAAGACCGATTTATCAGGCGATGAAAATTGTTGAAGAATTAGTAAAGATAAACGATTGTCAGCCCAAAAAGATATTTATTGAGGTTGCACGTGGCGAAGAAGAAAAGAAACGCACCGTTTCAAGAAAAGCAAAACTTTTGGATTTATATAAGACATGTAAAAAAGAGAACGAAGAATTATATAATTCCATAGTGTGCACTGATGAAAATGAATTCCGCAGAGATGCGTTGTATCTTTACTATACACAGTTTGGCAAGTGTATGTATACCGGTCAACCTATTTCTCTTGAAGAGATTTGCAACAAAAATCTTTACGACATCGACCATATTTTTCCTCGCTCAAAGCTTAAAGATGACAGTATCGATAACAGGGTTCTTGTTACCAAAAAGTCAAACGAAGAAAAAGGGAATATATATCCTATCTCTCAAAACATAAGAGAATCCCGTTTTCCATTCTGGAAAATGTTGCTTGATAAAGGTTTGATAAGTCAAAAGAAATTTGACAGACTCACCCGCAGCACTTCGCTTACCGATGATGAGCTCACCTCGTTTATAAGCCGTCAGCTTGTTGAAACGAGGCAGTCAACCAAAGCTGTTGCGCAGCTTTTGGAAAAGCGCTATGATTCCGAAGTTGTTTATGTCAAAGCAAATCTTGTTTCGGAATTCAGACAGCAGTATGATTTCATCAAATGCCGTGAAATCAATGATTTACACCACGCAAAGGATGCTTACCTCAATATTGTTGTTGGCAATGTTTATAACACAAGGTTCAACCACAGCCGTTATGATTTTATTTTTGATTTGCAGTCAGGTAAGGTCAGTCTCAATCAAATGTTTACATATCCGACAAATAATGCCTGGACCACAGACGGCAAAAACAAATCCATTGACACCGTGAAAAAAACAATGGCAAAGAACAATATCAGATTTACCCGCTATGCATTCAAACAAAAGCATGGTCAAAGCGGAGGCTTGTTTAATCAGCAACTTGTCAAAGCTGGTAAGGCTCAAGTTCCAATTAAAACAAATTCACCACTTAATAATATTGACAAATATGGCGGCTATTCAAACGCAACTTCAACCTGTTTCTCTCTGATTTCTTATGCCAATGAAAAAGGTGAAACAGTCAAACAGTTTGTACCGATTGATTTACACGAAGAAAGCAAATATCTTGAAAATCCGAAAGCTTTTATCGATGCCAAACTTTCTGTTGATTCAACAGTTATTATTCCGTGCGTAAAATATAACGCTCTTGTCAGTGTTGACGGCTTCAGAATGCATATCAGCAGCAAGAGCGGTGGCGGTGCAACCATTGTTTATAAACCTGCTATGCAGCTTGTACTGGATTACAGCTTGGAAAAGTATGCAAAAAAAGTTGCCAATTATCTTAACAAATGTACCGAGTTAAAAGCAGAAAAAGAAGTTACGTCATTTGACGGAATTACCTTTGAAAATAATATTTCATTATATGATGCACTTGCACACAAACTCGGCAACACTGTTCTGAAAGTGAAGTTTTCCAACACGTCAAACGCAATGGAAAATAAAAGAGAAATATTTGAAAAACTTTCTTTAAAAGGTCAGTGCGATGTGCTGATGCAGATTTTAAATATTGTTCATGCCAATGTCCGCACGGGTGATTTGTCGCTTCTCGGTGAGGCAAAGAAAAGCGGCAAAGTCACTACAAACAGTAAAATTGCTCCTGCAAAAAATATTAAATCCTTCAAGATTATAGATCAGTCAATCACCGGTCTGTTTGAGAAAGAAACAGAATTATTGGATTAACGGGGTGAAAGTTATGGGATGGCGCACAGTTGTTGTTTCAAAATCATCAAAATTAGATTTGAAATTAGGCTATATGGTGGTTCGCGACAGCGAAGAAACCGTTCGGGTGCATATCAGCGAAATATCAGTTCTGATAATTGAAAACACAGCGTCATCCGTAACTGCATCGCTTCTTAACGAGCTTACAATGATTTTTGCGAAATTGTTGAAAATACGGAAAAAACATAGTATAATGCAACTATCTTATGAAATGCCCTGCATAATGTAGTGTGTGCAGCTTATTCTCATTTGAGGTTTGAGAGTAGTGTAATTTCATAAGGTAGTAAAACCAACCGCAATGTTAGCATTGAACTGTACCTGTTTGAGAGTAGTGTAATTTCATAAGGAGTAAAACAGCTCGTATTGTTTCTTTTGTTTCTTCAACGTTTGAGAGTAGTGTAATTTCATAAGGTAGTAAAACCGTCTGCCTTGCCTATAAGCACCGCAGGGCGTTTGAGAGTAGTGTAATTTCATAAGGTAGTAAAACAGATATTTTTCGGATTCGGCTATGATAGCGTTTGAGAGTAGTGTAATTTCATAAGGTAGTAAAACAACTCTGGTGGCTTCTGTTGCGATTCTTTCGTTTGAGAGTAGTGTAATTTCATAAGGTAGCAAATAGATAAATTATCATACCGTTACCTTTCTTTAGGTTTGAAAATGGTGGTTTTATTTTTGAGCAGGAGAAATCCTGCTCTTTTTTTATCTTTTTTGACTTGTCAAACTTATGTCAAAAGAGAGGTATATGAATTGTCAAAAAGACTTAATATAATCACGGTGTAGCTGATGGAAAGATAACAAAAAATAAAAAGTTTTCCTTGTTCAGAAAGATTATTTGAATTTTAAATCATACATACTTTCACTGAACAGCAAAATTATTGTTGTATTTCTGCACCTTTCCATAGTATACTATAACTGTTAATTATTCACAAAAGGGGAGATACTATGAAAGTTTCGGAAATGCCGTATCAGCGAATTACCGTAGAGGAATTCAAAGAGCAGGCAGAAAAGATAATTGCAAAAATCAGGGCGGCGAAATCCGCAGAGGATCTGAAGGCGGCAAGGGATGAATATAACAAAATCAGCGAAGAGGTTGACACCGCCGCATCACTTGCAAACTGCCGATTTACCCTCAACACAAGGGATGAATTCTACAATGCGGAGATGGATTATTACGATAATGCAATGCCGCTTTTCTCCGAGATTGAGAATGAATACAAAAAGGCGATGCTTGACTCACCCTACAGAGCAGAAGCCGAAAAGCTCATAAATCCCAGAGTTTTCAAGGGCTTTGAGATGTCACTCAAAACCTTCTCACCCGAAGTTATTGAGGATTTGCAGGCTGAAAACGCACTTGTCACACGCTACTCGAAGTTTATGGGCGAACTTGCATTTGAGTTTGAGGGTGAAAAAATGCCCCTCTCCGTTTTGAGGGGTAAGCTTGAAGATGACAGCCGTGATGTCCGCAGAAAAGCCGCAGAGGCAATCGGCAAAACAATGGAAGCCAATGCCGACACATTCGACGAAATCTTTGACGGTCTTGTTAAAATCAGAACCCAGATTGCCCGCAAACTCGGCTACAAAAACTTCGTTGAACTCGGCTATTACCGTATGGGCAGGGTAGACTACGATGAAAAAATGGTTGCCGCATTCAGAAAGAGCGTTGAAACGGATATTGTTCCTGCCGTTGCAGATTTGAAAGAGAGAATCCGCAACCGTCTTGGTCTTGATAAAATTATGTACTATGACGATGCAATCAGCGTTACGGGTGAAATGCCCCGACCCGTCATTGATACGCCTGCAATCTTTGAGAATGCACTCAGAATGTATCACGATATGAAGCCCGAAATCGGTGACTTTATGCAGAGAATGCTTGATGCCGAAGCCTTTGATGTTGAAGCCCGTGACGGCAAATTCGGCGGCGGCTACTGCACAACATTCGCAAAATACAAGCAGCCGTTTATCCTTGCAAACTTCAACGGCACAAGCGGCGACATAGACGTTATCACCCACGAATTCGGTCATGCACTTGCCGCTGATTATATGTTTAAATTTGCCGAACCCGATTATCCTACGGGCATGGAAACTCACGAGTGCCATTCAATGAGTATGGAGTTTCTTTGCCACCCCTATATGAAAGATTTCTTCGGTGAATATAACGATAAATACCGCTATAAGCACATAGTTGATGCTCTTTCTTTCATTCCTTACGGCGTTATCGTTGATGAGTTCCAGCATATAGTTTATGAGAATCCCGACCTCACGCCTGATGAAAGAAAAGCGGAGTATTTAAAGCTTGAGAATAAATACAGACCCTATCTTTCATTTGAAGGCATTCCTTATCTTGAAAAGGGAACACGCTGGCAATATCAGATGCATATTTTTGAAAGTCCGTTTTATTATATCGACTACTGCATTGCACAGTGCGTTGCACTCGGATTCCTTTGCCTTTCACTTAAAAATCACGGCGAAGCACTTGAAAAATACTGCGAATTTCTTAAAACCACGGGCGGTATTTCCTTGAGTGAGCTTATTGAAAATGCGGGTCTGAAATCACCGTTTGAAGAAAATGCACTCGGAGAAACCGCAAAAACAACGCTTGAAGTTATCGCTGAAATTGAAAAGCTTATATAAAAATACGGAGCTGAATTTCAGCTCCGTAAATTATTTATTTCAATAACTTTCAGTTTGTTTTCAAAAACGGTAAATCTGACATCAAAGCCCGCAAATTCTATTCCGTAAATTCGCTCACAGTCGTCCTGATAGCCCGGGCGGGGGTCTTGTGCAAGAACGGCAATCAAAGCTTTCCTCTTTTCTTCGGGTATCATTTCAAGAAGTTCATTGTTTATTTCAACCTCAACGCTTCCGCTTTTTTCGTCAAGAGCGAATCCGTTGCTTGCTTCGGGGTGAGAGTCAACATAGGCAAGATACGGCTTTATATCAAAAATCGGTGTTCCGTCAAGCAAATCCGCACCCGAAACTTTGAGCACACAGCCTTCTTTTTCCGTTTGCTCAACTCCGAGAAGCTTAACGCTTGAAAGTCCGAGAGAATTCGGTCTGAAAGGGGAGCGTGTTGCGAAAACACCCATTCGTTTGTTACCTCCGAGCCTCGGGGGTCTTACCGTCGGAGTCCAGTCTTTATCGGCACATTCCGAGAATTGCCATATAAGCCATAAATGCGAATACTCTTCAATGCCTCTCAATGCATCGGGATTGCGGTATTCGGGCTCAAAAACTATTGTTGCTTCAAGCTCATCAACAAGCCCGCTTTGCCTCGGAATACCGAATTTTGAAGAAAAATCCGTGCGGATATATGCAATTTGTTTTATTTCTGTTTTCATATTGAATAATCCACCTTATATTCCTCGTTTATCAGTATATAATCCAAGCTATGTTTTTTGCACATATCAAGTGCCTCGGCATTGTCTGTCAGAAGAATTTCTTTTGATATATCATCGCATATTCTGTTTTCAATTATATTTGAAAATCTTTTTATTTCTTCAAAATGGTTTCTGATATATTCATCGCTCATTATGAGGCATATATATTTTATTTTATCAAGATACTCTTTTGAAAAATCCTTTTGCCAATCATACGGAATATAACAGCCTTCAACAATAAGATTCTGATTGTTTTCGATTGCGGTTTTAATCATTTCCTTAACAATATTCCAAAGATAGGGAGTGAGTTTTTTGTCATCTTCCGGAGTCAAACCTGTTTCACCGCTTCGGATAAGACCCATTTTTAAATGGTCAATCGAAAGATAAGGATATTTGTATTTTTCAAGAAGCTTTTGAGCAAGCAATGTTTTGCCCGTGTGGCTTGCACCTGAAATAAGGATTATCATTTTAATTCTCCTCGTATGAAAGACAGTAAAAGGGCTGCAAGATTATAAAGCAATTAAGTTGTCAAATTGGGATTTTGAAATTAGAATAATCCCTTGTTATATTTGAATTGTGCGTATAGGATAAGAATTAATCCGGTCAAAGCACCCATACCTATTATCAGTCCACTCGCCGCTATGTTTCCTACCGCTTGTATAACAGCACCGACAATTGTAGCCGCACCAATAATAAGTGTTCCAAGACCGACCAACATACAATAAGACTTTTGATTCTCCTTCGTGACCTTGCGACGATTATACCAATGGATTGAGCCGATATTACCACACATATTAAAAATACCGAAAAGCACACAAACAACACCGATGCCTAACTGAATTAAGCAATCTCTCAGCGGTTCTATAAAGATGAATCCTAATATAAACAGACCGATAGCGCAACCTGTGGCAAAGCCAATGATGATTTTTTTCTGCTGATCGATAGTCTTATTCTTCAACACAAGGATCTCTTCGGTGCTTTTGTTTGAAATAAGCTCATCAACTGTCACACAAAAATAATTTGCTAATAGTTTGAGCGAATCGTCATTCGGCAATCCCAAGCCATTCTCCCATTTTGCAACAGCAGAGCGTGAAATATGTATATCTGCCGCAAGCTTGGCTTGTGATACACCTTTTTTGTTTCGCAGTTCTTTTAGTTTTTTGGAAAATTCCATAGAAACACCTCCGTTTTTTTAAACATATTCTTTCATATTTTAAGCTGAAAATCTACCATTTGAGGTGTTACTTTGATGGGTTACGCTGTTACTTTTATAAATATTACCCTTGTTCTGCTTAAGAAGGAGGTTTTTTCAATAAATTCTTATTCTTTGTTCAGATTATAACATAAATCTATATTATTATCAACCACACACAAAATGAAACTTGTTTTTAATTTGGAAGATATATTATAATATCGCCAACAGACACAAGAGAGGTGTTATGACAGAGAAAACGCATCCTATCAAGCATCACGGCAAAAAGCTGAAACAACGAATGAGCACTACATAATTTATTTTGTTAAAAATCAGACCGCATCCCTTACTGAAAAATTGCAATTCAGGGATGCGGTCTGCTCTGTTTCATATAATGACCTTTGATGTTTTCGCACATTTTGATAACATCAACTGCAAAATCAGTTGATAGATTACGAAGCTTTGATTCAGCCATATTGACACCGCCTTTACACCGTCAATTATGTGTTTTAGTGAAATATTTTGCAAAGGCAAAATGTGAAATAGTGATTATTTAATCATTGTGAAATTTTCTGCCGAGGCAGAAAGTGAAATGAAATAAATCTCCCCACACCCGCAGGTATTTCACATTGCGGAGCAATATTTCACACGCATAGCGTATTTCACAAATCCCGAAAGGGATTTATTTCGTTGAAAAAAAGACGATTCCGAAGAATCGTCTTTTTTTCTGGAGCTGCTAGGCGGAATTGAACCGCCGACCTCATCCTTACCAAGGATGCGCTCTACCGCCTGAGCCATAGCAGCATATGCGTTCATTACCGAACGCACATTATAATAACATAATGTTTTAAAATTTGCAAGTCTTTTTATAAAAATATTTTAAAATCAGATGATTTTTTCGTCAACTGCTTTTTCAACAAGCTCTGCAAAAAGAGCACAGGACCAGCTGAACCAGCTTCTTGTGAATTTATCCGGGTTATCTGCATCAAAGCCCTCGTGCATATATCCCGTATCCGCATCGGTGGTTTCAAGCATATGAAGAATTTCTTTTATTTCTTCAGAGTTATCCGATGTAAGCCCCTGCATTGAAAGAGCAATATGCCAGATATAGCCTTTCGGTGTGTGCGGGCTGCCAATGCCTTTTGCGAATTTACCTTCATAATAATAAGGATTATACTTGCTCAGAATAAATCTGCGGGTGTTGCGGTAAATTTCATTGTCATATCCGCAGTAGCCGAGATACGGTGCAGAGAGAAGGCTTGGCACATTTGCATCGTCAAAAAGGAAATAATCGCCCTTGCCGTTTACCTCGCAGGCATAGATTTTACCGTATTTTTCGGTGCTTATAACCGCATATTTATTTATGCCTTCGTTGATTTCGCTTCTGAGTGAATTGCATTCGGAAATGAGTTCGGATTCATTCGGATAAACAGCATTAAGCATTTCGGAAATGTAACCGAGAGCAACAACGGCAAACATATTTGAAGCAACAAGATAACCGTATCGGCAGGCATCGTCGCTCGGTCTGAAGCCCGACCAGGTCATACCCGTATATTCAACGGGATTGCCCATTCCGCCGTTATGAAGAGTATCCTGCTCGGGGCAGTTCTTGCGGGTGAAGCGGTAGGGGGATTTTTCAAAATGGTGCTGTTCGGTTCTCCAGAGAGAAACGGTTGTTTTAACCGAATTTAAAAAGCTTTCATCAAGAATTGAATTATCTCCCGTTGCCTTCCAATAGAGATAAGTGAGGCGTATGGGGTAGCAGAGTGAATCGATTTCATATTTTCTTTCCCAAACAATCGGATTGTTCTTCGGGTAATCGTCAAATTCCTCGTGACTGTCGGGCTCACGCTTAAAGGCATTTGCGTAAGGCTCAATTTCAATATATTTACGCTGCTTTCTTATAACACCTTCAATAATATCTGCAAGATCCTTATTATCCTTTGCAAGTGGAATATAGTGAGAAACCTCTGCGGTTGAGTCACGAAGCCACATTGCGGGAATATCACCCGTCAAAACAAATATTGAGCCGTCATCAAGAAACTCGGTTGCGGTTTCAAGAGTGTTAGGGTAACAGTTACGGTAAAGAGAAGCAAGCTTCGGGCTGTGTTTTTCTATCACTTCGCAGTATTTATCAATTCTTTTTGCTACGCATTCGGGTATGTTCATTTTTCTCATCCTTTGCAGAAAGTCTTATTAAATAATATAACCTTAAGATTTTTATGTCAACAAAAATTTAATTTTTCTGTTACATTGAGCGATTGATTGTGAAGAATATATATGATAAAATAATAGCGGAGATGATACTGATGAAAAAATACGGTCTTGTGCTTGCGGGCGGCGGTGCAAAGGGTGCATATCAGCTCGGTGCATGGAAAGCGATGAGAGAGCTCGGCATTTCGTTCAGTGCCGTTGCGGGTGTTTCAATAGGTTCAATCAACGGAGCTTTGATTGCGGCAGGGGATTATGAAAACGCAACGAAGCTCTGGAAAAGTGCATCTGTTGATAAGGGCGTTAATATAACGGAAGAATTGAAAGACCCCGAAAACCTTTTCAGCTTTCGCAATTTCAGCGTGCTTTTTAAAGAAATAGTCAGAAACGGCGGAATTGACGCCTCACCCACAAGGGATTTTCTGAAAAGCTTTATTGACGAAGAGAAGGTAAGAAAATCCGATATAAAATTCGGAATGGTAACCTTTCAGCTTTCGGAGTTTACTCCGCTTGAAATATTCATTGATAAAATTCCCGAAGGTCAGCTTGTTGATTATCTTCTTGCTTCATCGAAGGTGCCCGGAGTAAGCAAAATAGGCCCCGAGGGAGAGAGATACCTTGACGGCGGCGTTTACGATAATGCTCCTGTAAACCTTCTTCGCAAAAACGGTTACAACAAAATTATTCTTGTTGACATCGCTTCAAGAAAAGGTCTTGGTCACAAAGAGGATTTATCCTGCACTCAGGCGATTATCATAAGACCGTATGATATTGAGGATTTGGGTCCGGCTTTTGATTTCAGCGAGGAAATGTATGAAAAACGCATAAAAATGGGTTATCTTGACACAAGAAAAACCTTTGGTTATCTTTCGGGCAGACGCTTTTATTTTGAAAAAGATGTTTTCGATGAAATGATTGAGGAATACGGTGCCGATGCCTGCGAGCAGCTGGAGGCTTTTGCAAGCGAAACGGGTGTTGAAAAAATAAAAATTTATAATAAAACCGATTTTATGGATGCTCTTAAAGCAAAATATGAAGAATATAAGCAGCAGCTTGCCGCGGAAGAGAAGGAGCAGAGGTTTTACAGCAATATACTGAAAAAAATACCCGTTTTCAAAGACAGTAACGAATATGAGCTTGCTATAGAAATTTTAGAAAAAAACTGAAAAAGTATTGACAAAACTTCCATATAGTGCTATTATATCAACGGTTAGTTGAAGCTAACCGTTTTTTGTGACCTGTAAGTTAGTTTAAACTAATTCTGATAAAGAAAAATCGGAGATGAATTTATGAATCTTACTAATGCCGAAGAGGGAAAAGAATATATAATTCAGCAAATCGAAACCGATGATGAAGAGCTTGATGCATTTCTTTTTTCTTTGGGATGCTACAGCGGTGAGCCCATAACGGTAATTTCTCATTTGAAGAGCGGATGTGTGGTCTCAATTAAAGATGGCAGATATAATATTGATTCCCATCTTGCAGAGGCTATTATAGTTTGGTAAATAAAAAATAATCGTTTGTTTATTTTTTGATATACAGTTAGTTTGTACTAACCCGAAATGCAGAAACAGAATTTCAGTAAGGAGTGAGCTTAAATGAGAATAGCTTTAGCGGGTAACCCCAACAGCGGCAAAACCACAATGTATAATGCTCTCACGGGCAGAAACGAGAAGGTTGGCAACTGGGCGGGTGTTACCGTTGAAAAGAAAGAACATCCCATTAAAAAGAGTTTTTACGCAGGAGAGGAGCTCGTTGCCGTTGACCTTCCGGGTGCATATTCAATGTCACCGTTTACTTCGGAAGAAAGCGTTACAAGCTCATATGTTAAAAACGAAAATCCTGATGCAATTATCAATATTGTTGATGCAACAAATTTAAGCAGAAGCCTTTTCTTTACAACTCAGCTTCTTGAGCTCGGAATCCCCGTTGTTGTTGCACTTAACAAAACTGATATTAATAAGAAAAAGGAAACAAAAATCAATTCTTCTGTTCTTTCTCAAAAGCTCGGATGCCCCGTTATTGATACTGTTTCAACCTCATCGGAAGGCTTGGCAGAGGTTGTTAAGGCTGCCGTTTCCGTTATAGGTAAAAATCAGTCAGCACCTTATATTCAGGATAATATTGACCTTACAGATAAAAAGGCTGTTATGGCGGCAGACAGAAAACGTTTTGAATTTGTAAACAAGCTTGTAAAAGAGGTTGAAAAACGCAAGGTTTTCACAAAAGACAGAAACAAGCAGGATAAAATAGATGCCGTTCTCACAAGCAGATGGCTTGGAATTCCTATCTTTGCCGTTATAATGTTTGCTGTTTTCTGGATTTCGCAGGCAGGTCCCGGTGTGTGGATTGCAGATGCACTCGTTGCTCTTCTTGAAAACGGTCAGGCTGCGTTGGGTGAGCTTTTTGCAGATGCAAATCCGCTTCTTTATTCGCTGCTTATTGACGGCGTTGTAGGCGGTGTTATTGCAGTTATCGGCTTCCTTCCGCTTGTTATGGTTATGTATTTTCTTATTGCACTTCTTGAAGACTGCGGCTATATGGCACGAGTTTCGGTTGTGCTTGACCCCATATTCAAAAAGGTTGGCTTAAGCGGCAAATCGGTTATTCCCTTTGTTATAGGCACGGGCTGTGCCATTCCCGGAGTTATGGCTTGCCGAACAATCCGCAACGAGCGTGAACGCAGAGCAACCGCAATGCTTGCACCCTTTATGCCCTGCGGTGCAAAGCTTCCCGTTATTTCGCTTTTTGCGGGTGCATTCTTCGAGGATGCAACCTGGGTTGGTCCTCTTATGTATTTTGCGGGTATCGTTATCATTCTTATCGGTGCACTTGTTATAAACAAA
Source organism: uncultured Clostridia bacterium (assembly GCA_937880805.1). GTDB lineage: Bacteria > Bacillota > Clostridia > Oscillospirales > Acutalibacteraceae > CAG-177. The sequence continues at coordinate 18,403 of CALGRR010000119.1, read as the reverse complement.
ATTACCGGCTATAAGGCAAGAAAATCATTCTTTATTATGGAATTGCCCGAATACAAGGTTCCCAGTCTTTGGAGGGCAACCAAATCAATGTGCAGCCGAGGCTGGGCATACATAGTTAAAGCGGCAACAATCATTCTTCTTTGCAACACAGCGGTTCAGATTATGCAGTCATTTACCTGGAGCTTTGAGGTTGCCGAAACGGCGGATGCATCAATTCTTGCATCAATCGCAGGCCCGTTTGCATATCTGCTTGTTCCCGTTGTGGGCGTTCTTTCCTGGCAGCTTGCAGCGGCAGCAGTAACGGGCTTTATCGCAAAAGAAAATGTTGTGGGCACTCTCGCTGTTTGCTTTGTAGGTCTTGAAAATCTTATCGATACAGAAGAGCTTGCTCTTATGGACGGTGCGGGTGCAGAGGTTGCAAGTGCATTTGCCATAACAAAGGTTGCTGCTCTTGCATATCTTATGTTTAACCTTTATTCGCCGCCTTGCTTTGCCGCTATCGGTGCAATGAATTCCGAATTGAAGAGTGCAAAATGGCTCTGGGCAGGTATCGGATTCCAGCTCGGAACAGGTTTCACAGTTGGTTATCTTGTATATCAGATTGGCACGCTTATTACTACGGGCTCATTCGGAGCAGGCTTCCTGCCCGGTCTTGCAGCAGTTCTCGTTTTTGCTGCAATTATTGCTGCTCTCTGCATTAATTCCGATAAAAAAGCCAAAGCGGAAAAAGCAAAGAAAGAGGCAAAAAAACTTGCTTCAGTTAAATAATAACGGAGTTTAAATAATATGGATACAATTATAATAGCTTTAATTCTGGCAGCAATAATCGGTCTTGCAGCTTTCTATGTTTATAAAGCAAAGAAAAGCGGCAAAAAATGCATCGGCTGCCCCGATAGCGGAAAATGCAACGGAAGCTGCTGCGGCTGCACAGAGGATAAATAAACAGAAAATGCCCTGCGGGAAATCCGCAGGGCAAATTTTATTTAAGCTTGAAAACTCTTCCGTCAAAATCAATCAAACCGTCATTCTTCATTTTTGTGAGCTCTTTTGTCATTGCCGTTCGCTCAACCGAGAGATAATCGGCAAGCTCCTGACGGTTAAACGGGATAGTGATAATTGATTTGTTCTGAAGCTGTGACTGCTCGGAAAGATAAGAAATAAGCTTTTCTCTTGTTGTACGCTTTGAAAGATGGCTTATTTTGTTGCTCAGCTCGCAGGATTTTGTGGCAATGGAGCTGACCAGATTTGCCATAAGAATCTTATGAAACTCGCAGTCTTTTATGCAAGGCTCGGTAAAGCGTCTGATGTTAAAGACCAGAATTTCCGAGGGCTCCTTTGCAATTATGTTAAAAGGAATGTTCGGATTCTGTGCAAATGCATAGTTTTCGCCGTAGCTTCTGCCGGCTGTAAATTCCGAAACAATGGAGGCGTTGCCTAAAAAATCGCTGCTTTCAAGATAAATTCTGCCTGAAAGCACAATACCTGCCGAATTGGTTTTGCTGCCTGCAAGGCAAATAATATCGCCCTTGGCAAAGCTTTTTCTTTCAGCACTTAAACAGTTAAGAAGATGCGGAAGCTCGGAATCGGGAATACCGTAAAAGAGTTCACAGTTTTTGACCGTGTTAAGGTAATCGCTCACAGTTTTCACACCCTTTAAAGCAAAAAGGGATTGTGCTGATTTGCACAATCCCTTAATTTTGTGGTGCCGATGGCGGGGGTCGAACCCGCACGGTATCGCTACCAACGGATTTTGAGTCCGTCACGTCTGCCAATTCCATCACATCGGCAAATCAGCTTTTTTATTATAGCTTAACGGAACTCAAAAATCAAGTGTTATTTAAAATTTATTGATTCTGGCCTTTTTTATCAAATAAAATCCAAATGCAATCAACACAAGTGAAACCGAGAGGGTGAGAATTGCGGCAAGACAGCCTGAACCGGTGCCTGTGCCGGAGCTCACAATTATTTGAGTTGGTCCGTCGGCACCTCCTATTATTCCCAATGATTCGGTCTGATTAACAAAGAATATGAGCTTTGCAATCATTAATCCGGTAAAGAAAATCATCACAACCGCAATAAGAATTAAAACAGCTGCAGCTGCGGTCATCCAGAATCTACGGCTTCGTGCATTCTTTTCCGCCATCATTGCGTTCAGATTTTCCAGCTTCTGCGAGATTTCGGCAAGCTCGGATTTTGTATCTTTAATCTCAACGGGTTCTCCAAGCAGACTGCTGACGCTTACCTCAAACACCTCGGCAATTTTTATCAGCATTTCTGAATCGGGAACCGATAAATTCTGCTCCCACTTTGAAACGGTTTGCCTTACAACGTTGAGCTTTTCTGCGAGCTCTTCCTGCGACATACCTCTGTCTTTTCTGAGGCTTTTTATGTTTTCACTGAGCATAAGTATTCCTCCTTGAACAAAAGTATAACACTAAATGCCCGTTGCGGCAAGCAACGGGCATTAACATAATGCATATTATTTATTCTTTTTTGCTTTCTTTTCGGCAAGTCTGCGTTCTTTGTCAAGCTTCTTTTCAAGAGCTTCTTTTTCAGCCTGCTCCTTAGCAAGTCGTTCTTCCTCTGCAACGGCTGCAACAGCACCGTCATAGAGAGCTTCGATTTCTGTGAACTTCTCGAAGGCTTCCTTCTGTTGAAGAAGCTTCTGAGCCTGTGCATAGGGCTTGATAGCCTTTGTATATTTCTGGCTTTCTCTTCTTGCCTGCTTGATTTCGCCTTTGATTGCGTATGCCTCGTTGCTGATTGTTTTGAGCTCTGCCTTGATTTCGGCAATAAGCTGTTTGTTGCCTGCTTTCTTTGCCTCATCAAGCTTTGCGTAAGCGGCTTTCTTTGCCTCTTCATTTGCAGCTTCTTTTGCAAAGAGAGAGTCGAAAACATCAAAATCAAATTCGGGCATTACGCTGTTATAATCGTTAACAACAATCTTTTTGCTGTTAAGCATCTGCTTTGCATATTCAATGCAGTATTTTCTGATTTCCTTTTCTTCAGCCGTGCCCTTGGGCATTGCCTTTGCTTCGTTGAGCATTGCGGAATCCGCAGAAAGAATGGTATCAATGCCTCCGCTGACTGTCTGAGCTGCGTGTGAAACCTTGAATTTGAATTCGTCTGATGAGAATTTATTGTATTCTGCCATAACCATTTTGGCTATATCGATAATTTCATTCTCTTTAACCGCTTCACGGTAAGCTTTTTTATCACCCTTTTTATCTGCGGTAACGTGTTCTCTGTTGCAGTTTTCCATTGCTGTGCGAAGAATTTCAACACCTTCAACGAGATCTTTGTTCTTAAGTGCATTGTTGCAGAAATCTTCAAACATTGCTCTGATTTTAAGAATGCTTACCATTGCTCTCTGCTTAACCTCTGAAAGGTCATAGAAGAAATAGGGGATAACATTCATTGTTGCACCGATAACAGAAAGAATTATGAGCAGATTGATGAGGGAATAAAGGGTATCGGGTTCATACTTGAGAATATCAAATGAGTTTTCGTATCCGTTTGTGTCATTGATTCCGAATCTGTCAAAGATAAGAGGAATAACCGTGTTGGTTATCATTGTTATAAAGCTGGTGATAAGACCGATTGCACTGAACATACCGTCAATTCTTTCACCGGTTTTATACTGCTGATAATCTCTTATATCTGCGTTGATGGCGGGGTTAAGAATATGTGCGAATGAGCCCATAACCGCATTTACCCAAAGGCAGACAAGAACAAGCCATATTGACCTTACGCCAACCGAAGGATACATAAGGGAAATAAAGAGAATATTGAATAAGTTTGTAACAACAAGAACAGCCTTTTTACCCCAGCGGCGGATGCAGAAGGGGGCAGCAAGCATACCCCAGAGAGATGCGTTGCCGTATACAATCTGAATTATGGAATACTGACCGTCTGTGCAAAGATGAGCATAGTTATAAAGCCAGCCGAGAATATAGCCCTGAGCACTTTCAAGGAAGCCTATCCAGGTTGCAAGTGAGGTTATCCAGAAATATTTGTTTTTGGCAACCGCTTTGATTGCATCCATAAATCCAATCTGGGCAACGTGAGTTTTTGCCTGAACGATTTTCTCTTTTGTGTTTGCAAAAACAACAACGCTCAAAGCGATACCGATAACTGAAACAATGGGGAAAAGAAGCTGATAAATTCTTATATCATACATATCGTCTGTATGAAGAAGCTTTACCATAAGAGGAAGAAGGGGATTGAGAACCGTGGGTGCGAAGGAATATGTAATTGATTTGATTGAGGTAACGTCTGCTCTTTCCTGCGTGTTGGGTGAAAGCAGGAAAATGAGGTTTTCATAGGCTTCCTCAAAGAAATAATAAACGAAGTTCAGACCGAGGCAGTAAATTGTTGCAATAATATACGCCGCAGTTTTTGAAATATCGTGGAAGGGTGTAAAGATAAGTGCCATACAGAGAATAACCGTGGGAATACCCATTCCGAGAATCCAGGGGCGGTATTTGCCGGGCTTTAATCTGAGGTTATCAATAAGATGTGCTTTGAGTGCGGTCAGGGGAATGCCTGCAAGAACGCTCAGATAATAAATGACAAGCAGATGTGCGGGAGGGATACCCGTTGCGTTTGAAAGCACAACGTTTGTTCCGCTTATCATAAGTGTTGTTGCGATATACTTGATGCAATAAATTCCTATTCCGCCGAAGCTGTATGCACCGATTTCTTTAAAGGGCATATATCTGCCTTTAAGGGGAGCGTTCCAATATACAGATATATCGGAAAGCAAGTTCTTGGCTTTGTTGATTAAAGTCATTTTGTTACCTCTCAATTCTTTTATTTATTAAAAATCAGCCGAACCCGTGGTTCTGGGGAAGGGGAGAACATCTCTTATATTTGAAACGCCCGTTAAATACATAACAAGCCGTTCAAAACCAAGACCGAAGCCGCTGTGCTTAACTCCGCCGTATCTGCGAAGGTCGAGATACCAGCTGTAGTCCTCGGGGTCGAGACCAAGCTCTTTGATTCTTGCCTCAAGAAGCTCAAGGCGTTCTTCTCTCTGGCTGCCGCCTATGATTTCGCCTATTCCCATAACAAGGCAGTCGCAGGCCGCAACGGTTTTGCCGTCGTCGTTAAGACGCATATAGAAAGCTTTGATTTCTTTGGGATAATCTGTAACAAATACGGGCTTTTTGAAAATCTTTTCGGTAAGGTAACGCTCGTGCTCCGTCTGAAGGTCACAGCCCCAGCTTACCTTATATTCAAATTCGCTGTTATGCTCTTCGAGCATTTTGATTGCATCGGTGTAGGTTACTCTGCCGAAATCCGAGCCTGCAACTGCTGTAAGGCGTTCAACAAGCTCTTTATCAATAAATTTATTGAGGAATTCAATTTCCTGCTTGCAGTTATCAAGAACATAGTTGATAACATATTTTATCATTGCTTCGGCAACATCCATATTGTCGCTGAGCTCTGCAAATGCCATTTCGGGCTCAATCATCCAGAATTCCGCAGCGTGACGCTGTGTATATGATTTTTCTGCACGGAAGGTGGGTCCGAAGGTGTAAACCTTGCCGAAAGCAAGAGCCATTGTTTCCGCCTGAAGCTGACCTGAAACCGTGAGATATGCAGGCTTCTGGAAGAAATCCTCGCTGTAATCAATATCACCGTTTTCGGTTTTGGGAATATCGTTAAGGTCAAGAGTTGTTACCTTGAACATTTCGCCCGCACCCTCGCAGTCGCTGCAGGAAATAAGGGGCGTGTGTGCATAAACAAAGCCTTGGTCAATAAAGAATTTGTGAATTGCATAGGCTGCAACCGAACGGACTCTGAAAACTGCATTAAAAAGATTTGTGCGGGGTCTGAGATGAGCTATTGTTCTGAGGAATTCAACCGAATGCCTTTTTTTCTGAAGAGGGTAATCCGGTGTTGATGTTGCTTCAACAGAGATTTCATCGGCATTGATTTCAAAGGGCTGATTTGCCTGTGGAGTAAGAAGCAGCTTGCCAGTTACCTTGATTGCCGAGCCCACATTCAGCTTTGCGATTTCACGGTAATTTTCAAGCTTTTCGGCTTCAAAAACAACCTGAACTCCCTTGAAGCAGCTTCCGTCATTAATTTCAATAAATCCTATGGCTTTTGAATCTCTGAGGGTTTTTACCCAGCCGCAGACAGTTACGGATTTATCCGCATAATTCTCTGCCGATTCAAAAAGCTTTTTTATTTCAACTCTGTTTATAAATGTTCATCTCCATTCACCTTTTTTCTGTAACTTTTTTATTATAACAGATATAACTGTGAATAACAAGTGCTATACGGTTAATCTTTCAATGTTTTTATTAAGTGTTTCCGTGCTGATTCCTTCAACCAGCATTATTTCTTCGACTGTGCGGAACTCTCCGTTTTCTTCACGGAATTTTATTATCGCTGCTGCTTTTATTTCGCCAATCTCTTCAAGGGTGCAAAGCTCCTCAAGGGAAGCGGTGTTGATGTTAACCTTTCCCGATTTATCCGGTTTTGTTTCCTCGGGGAAAAAGGAAGTTGTTATTATTTCAACAGCTTCGGGTTTGCTGTATTTAGGGGAGTCAAGCACTTCATAAATTAAAAAGAAACAGGAAATTATCAAGGCCGCAAAAACAAGAATAAGCTCGTGCTTCTTTTCACTCATAACTTAGAAATTTGCTCCGTTCCAGCCCCAATGGGTTGATTCTTCATATTTAACATAAATATTCTGCATAGGAATATCAAGCTCTTCATTTATAATCTCGCATATTGCGGCGGTGAGTCTGTCATAGGCAGCATCGGAAGCTGAACCGAAAATGCTCACCTCGATATAAGCATATTCCTCGCTGCAATCTCCTTTGAAATACATTTTCATATTATCTTCAAAAGAGAGCATAAGCCAGCTTTCGCTTTTGCCGGGAATGAGTGCGATTGCCTGACCGAGCTTTGTTTTTATTGAATTGCGGGCTTCGCAAGTGATTTCTTTGCTTACGCTTGTTTTAATATAAGGCATAAAACTGTACCTCCAGATCAATTTATTCTTAAATAGCTTCTTGCCTCAACAACGGCACCCATAACGGGATAGTCGCTGTCGGTATAGTTAACATAAATCATCGCACCGGTATCGTATTCCGTGCAGAATATGCCGTCAACAACCTCATAATGGTCTGTCATTCTTGCATCTCGAAGGTCGTTAAGGGCTTCGTTTGCACCGGTGTAGAATTCGGCGGCAATATTTATTGTGTTGTCATAATAATAAGGGTCGTCTGCGGTGTTGTTGACCTGCGGCTCATAATTCCACTCAAAGTGCGGGCACGCACCGTATTCAATGCTTCTGAGAAGAGCCTCTTCAATATTTTTATCGGTGTTTATCGGTTCGCCCGAATAATCAACAATTCCGTGCAGAATAAGCTCAACAAACGGCACGGGGCAATAGGCACCGCTTTGTGCGGCGTTTGCTTTAAGCGGAAGATTTATAACCGAATCAACGTTTTTCAGCATATAAAAATTTCCGTTTACCGCCATTGTTGAATGACCGGTTGAAAGGGGAACAAGGGCTTTCTGAACGGCATCCGCAGCCTCGTCACGAAGCAGGCCTCCCTGAGAAAAATCGGAATAAAGAATGCTGCCTGCATCGTTAAAGGAGAAGCCCGAAAAACTGTAGTATCTGGTATCGGCAAGAACGGTTGAAATAACCTTTGAAAGCTTGCCGAGCTTTCTTACCTCACGGCTTTTGGGCGAGCTTCCCATATATTCGACAAGTGCGTTTTCAGGCACATAAGAAGTATGGTCCTTTTTGATGTTCAGTGCACCGCTGCCCGAAAAACCGCCGGCATCGGAAAGCAGGTTAACATCAAGAAACAAGCTCATTTTCTGTGCCGAAATATAGCTGTAAAGCTCCGATAAGCCGTCAGAGCCTCCGATTCTTGAGAGAAGGGCGGAGTTTTCAATGGATTTTGAGTCTGTTGCACCGCTGAAAATGCCCGTATATCGAACGCTGATATTGTTTATGCCTTTATTCTTCATTCTTATGAGCATATCGTTTGCCTGCTCAAAGGTTGTGAGAGTGTGAGTATATCTTAACGGGCCGAAGGATTTTTTTGCGGCTCCCGTGAGGGTCAGGGATAAAGGAATATAATCTCCGGGCTCAACCTTGCCCGTTGAAAGAACAGAGTTTCTGATAAGCTGCTCTCTGCAAGCGGAAGCAAGACCCGCATAAGTTGCGTTTATTCCCGAAAGGAAACGGTAGCAGAGAGATATTTCGGCGGTATGAGAGGCTTTTGAAATATATATTGTTTCATCCTCATAAATAACGGGCGTAATATTGAAGCTGGGGTATACAAGATTGTATTCGCCTGCGTTTTTGGCTTTGCGGGCGTGAATTGATGCGATTGCATCGCCCTGCTGTATAAGTGAAACAAAAGCAATATCCTCGTGCTTTATTCCGAATGCGGGAACAAGAGCAGGGTTTGCAGAGCTGTTGTTAACGGAAATGTCGTTGCCGTAAACATCAAACGAAAGATTTTCAAACGATTCATCATAAATCGCAGTTTTTATTATTGCACCGCTTCCGTCGGGAACAAGGATAAAATCTTCCTCTGCGGATATTGTGTATGCCCCGAAATAATTCAGAAGCTCAATATCCTCAATATAAGCATCGGGATTTCCCGTGATGTTTTTATGAGTCATCGTAACGATAACGCTGCCGTCGGCAAGGGTAACGTTAACAGTCAGATTAAATCCGATGTCATTTTTATCATAGGAGGCTTTTGCTGCGGTTTTTTCATCTGTAAAAATATCATAGCTGAAAACCGCACCGTTATCAGTTAATTTGTAGGATGCTTTATTATAGGCGAGCGAATTATCCTGCGTGTTAAGATAATATATATCGGTTCCGCCTGAAATTTTAAGCGATGCCACACTTGCTTCGGTCTGCTTTTTTTCATTGCCGCTTATTTCGCTCAGCAGCGGCAGAGCACTCCAGATCTGACCGCTTACCGTTTCCGTGATGCAAAAAGAATTTGTTTCGACATCTATATGCATTTCAATAAGACCCGATGACGCAGCCTTTTCGGTAAATGAATCGGAGCTTTCCGCATAATGGAGCGAATAATCCGCATCAAGATTGGTTATTGCGTTTCTGCCGGCGTCGGCTTTAACGGTCCGAACACCCGTTTCTTCTTTTTTGGCACACGAACAGAATGCCGTGCAGAGCATAGCCGCACAGATTGCAACGCATATTAATTTTAAAAGCAGCGATTTATTTTTTACCGTCATAGTAGCTTGAATCCTTTGAAACTTCAAATCTGAAAACAACGCCGTTTTCCGTGTTTGCAACTCCGTAGTTGCACTTGTGGCTTTCCATTATGCTTTTAACAATGGAAAGACCGAGACCGAAGCGGTTTTCGCTTCTTCCGTGAGATTTATCGGCTCTGTAAAAGCTGTCCCAAAGCTCGGGAAGGTCGTGTTCGGAAATATTATCGCCGGTGTTGAAAACCGTTATTTCAACAGTATCGCCCAAATCTCTGCTTCCGATAACAATTTGTTTTTCTTTTGTGCAATGCGAAACGGCATTTGTAATATAGTTTTTAAGAACAATTTCAATCTTATCTTCCTGTGCATAGCATTTCAGCGAGGACGGAATGTTGTTGATAACAGTTATTCCGTTTCTCTCAAACTGAAGAGAAAGATGGTTGAGAAGAGAAAATATTTTGGCACCCAAATCAAAGTAAGCGGGTTCAAAGTTCTGAACCTGGCTTTCAAGCTTTGAAAGCTCAAGAAGCTCAACAACAAGAGCGTTCATCTTCTGACTTTCGTCATTTATAATCTGGCAGTATTCCTTGATAACCTCGGGGTCATCGCTTATTCCTTCGCACAGACCCTCTGCGTATCCCGAAATAATGGCAATAGGCGTTTTTAACTCGTGCGAAACATTGCTTATAAAAGATTTTCTTGCATTGTCAAGAGCGTGTCTTCTTTCAATATCTTTTTCAAGCTGTTTGTTTTTATCCTTAAGGTCAACCAGTGTGGCGTTGAGCGTTGTGGAAAGAATATTAATGCTTTTGCCGAGCTCGCCGATTTCGTCTTTTCCGTAGTTTCCGCATCTTTCCTTGAAATCGAGGGCAGCCATCTTTTTGGTAACATCGTTCATTTCAACGAGGGGCTTTGTGAATTTTGAAATTGCAATGTAAATAATCAAAGATAGAATAAAAATGAATATTATGCTGACGGATGAAAAAACGCGGCCCGCAACATCGGCGGTGTTTGCAACATCGGCTAATTCCGAATAAATATAAACCGTTTCACCGGAGGCAAGGCTGCAGTTATAAACAAAATAATCAACGCTTGTTCCTAATTTTCTGCGTATCTCAAAATTCGGGTGGTCGTTAATGTTATCATAGTTATCTGATTTTTCGGTTTGTGAGTAGGTGCTTTTATAATTTGATGATGAGGGGAAATGTTCGCTGCTTTGTGCAGAGGAGCCCTTTGAGGAGGTATAGGTAAGAAGACCGCTTGAGCTCAGGATTTCAAATGAAACATTTTTGTTAACTGTGATTGAGTGAAGGTCAAAATAGTATGTTACCGAATTCGGGGAGCATAATGCAATGTCGTTGCCTATATCGATTAGGCGGTTATAGGTTTGATGTGAAAAAACTCTGAAAAGAATGGGCGTGCTGAAAACACCTATCATAATCAAAAAGAGAAGAAGAACCGACATTATAATAGCAAACAGCTTTGCTTTTATGCGGCTGAATCTGATTTTTGATAAATTCTTTTTCAAAATCCCTTACACCTCAATTTTATATCCTACGCCATACACTGTTTTAAGATGCTTTTCGCCCCAGGCACCAAGCTTTGTTCTGAGCCTTGCAACGTGAGAATCAACCGTTCTCGAATCTCCCGCAAAATCAATTCCCCAAATATCATCAAGAAGCTGCTCTCTGGAATAAATTCTTCCGGGTGCAGAGGAAAGCTTTATGAGGATGCTGTATTCTTTGATTGTCAGCTCAACGAATGATGAATCAATGCTTACCGAATGGGCGGGAATATCAACGGTGAGATTATCAATTCTGATTATTTCGGCATTTGAATCGGAAACAGTATTGTTGCCTCTTTTTATCAACGCCTCAACTCTTTTAACAAGAACCGTGGGGCTGAACGGCTTGGTTACAAAATCATCGGCACCTGATTCAAATGACATAAGCTCATCAAATTCCTGAGTTCTTGCGGTAAGCATAAGAAAGGGAACGGAGCTTTGCTCACGGATTTTTTTGCAAACCTCCCAGCCGTCTGCTTCGGGCATCATTATGTCGCAGATAACAAGGTCAAATCCGCCCTCCGAGAAAAATTTTTCTATTGCATCCTTGCCGTCAACGGCTTCAACGGTTTCAAAGCCTGCGTTTTTTAAAAAGTCACAAACAAGGCGTCTGATTCTTGCTTCATCGTCTGCAATCAATATTTTTTTCATCGGTTTCACCGCTTTCTATATTTTAGAGTTAAGATTATTTCATTCTACAGATAAAATATTTTAACATACTTTATATATATAATCAAGTGTTAAACGAAGGGTTGGAAAAAAATCAAAAAAATCCTTTAAAAACTATTGTTTTAAATAAGATAATCTTGTATAATGTTAAAGTATTTATTCTGGGTTCATTCGGACCTTTTGAAAGGTGTGGTGAAAATGCTCGGCAAATATGTCAGAGTAAGGGTAACAAACCCCATCCGCTCCGTAAACAGGCAGTTCGGCTTTGTCTATCAGCTTAATTTCGGTGCAATAGAAGGAAAAAAACGTTATGACAATGCTTCTCACGGAGCATATATTATGGGAATAAATCATCCCGTCAGATCTTTTGACGGCAGAGTGATAGCCGCTATTAAAAGAAGCGACGGAAGTCCCGCTGTTTATGTTGTTGCACCCAAAAGTATGCGTTTTATTTCTTATCAGATAGAGGATGCAATAGCATTCGCAGAAAAGGGCAGGGATTATAAGCTTGAATGCCTTTATGAACGTTCCTGCGGTGCGGTTGTTTACCGCAGAATCAACGATGAAATACGTTATCTTCTCATAAAAAACAGAAGAAGCACCCATTGGGGTTTCCCGAAGGGGCACGTTGAAAAGGGCGAAACCTTTGAGCAAACCGCAATAAGAGAGGTGCTTGAAGAAACGGGAATTCATATTCAGATTCTTCCGCAGTTTGCTTCAAAATCCGAATATACCATTCAGGGCAGAGTTGAAAAATCGGTAACGATTTTTCTTGCCAAAACCAAGGATACTCAAACAACAATCCAGCGTGAGGAAATAGAGGATTATATCTGGCTCAGCTACGAAAAGGCGATGGATACACTTCGCTTTATTAACGACAGAAATATTCTTCGCAGTGCCCACGATTTTCTGGTTGAACAGCACGTTATATAGGGAGTAACAAAATGACGCAGGCATTAACGGATTACATTGTAGGATTATTTCAGGGCAATATTCCGGAGGAGCTGATAATCTTTCTGGTTTCAATGCTTCCGGTTCTTGAGCTTCGCGGCGGAATGATTGCGGCAAAGCTTCTCGGTGTGGAGCTGGCTAAAGCTTTTGTTATCTGTTATATCGGAAATATTTTGCCTATTCCGTTCATTCTTTTGTTTATCCGCAGAATATTTAAATTTCTTAAAAGGTTCAAATCAACGGGTAAGCTGGTTGAAAAGCTTGAAGTTCGCTCAATGAGAAAAAGCGAAAAGGTGAAAAAATGGCGTAATTGGGGGCTTCTTGCCTTCGTTGCAATTCCTCTGCCGGGCACCGGCGGATGGACGGGTGCACTTATTGCCGCCCTTCTCGATATAAGAATAAAATCTTCTTTCCCGATAATAGCACTCGGCGTTTTGATTGCAAATTTAATAATGAGCATCTTTTCCTACGGGCTTCTCGGAGCACTCGGCATAGGAGGATAAAAATAACGGCATCAGTTGCACATCTGATGCCGTTTTATGTTTTTATTTTGTTTTAAGGGGATACTTTCTTGTGCACTCAATAAGATTGCCGAGGATTTTTGCAAATTCCTCGGGGGTGCCGGTAATATCTCCGTTAAGCCATGCGATTATAGCATTTTTTGCACCTGAGGTTATATAGAGCAAATAAATATTTGCTTCATTTTTTAACTCGGGTGAATCGCTTATCACCATATTGTCCATAAGCGAATCATAATAAATATTAATAAGTCTGAAAAGGAAGTTGTTCAGAATATTTGAGTTTGCAAGCATTCTGTAATATTCAATATCTTTATAGAGGTATTCGCAAATCCTCTGAAGAAAAAGCGATGTGTTTCCGATTGCATTTTCAAGTTTGAATTTTTCAACAAAGTCAATAAGATTTTTTATTTCTTCGCTTTCAATCTGCTCAATAACTCCGTTTATATCGGAAAAATGAGCATAGAATGTGCCTCTGCTTATATCCGCCTCTCTGATTATATCGGATACGGTTATTTTTGAAAAATCCTTCTCGTGAATAAGCTTTGCAAGAGCTTTTTTAATTAAATTCTTAGAACGAATTGAACTTCTGTATTCGGCCTTTGCCATCTCTTTCACCCTCAAAATAATTGTTATTCATAATTTATTATATTTTTCAAGAAAAGTCAATTAAGAAAATGTTAAAATTTTAAGAATGAAAAAAGAAAATTCTTCTTTATTACTTGTTTACAGAATGCAAAACTGATATAATGATTCCATATAAAAAACGGAGGCGTAATTATGAAACTTGTTACACAGACCGAAGTTCTTTCCGAGCGTTTGGGAGATGAAGCGGCTGTCAGAATTATATGCGAAAGCGGTTTTGACGGACTTGATTATTCGATGTTCAAAATGTCGGAGGATGACGATGTTCTCAATACGGGCAAATATCTGACCCACGCAAAGAAGCTTCTGGGTATTGCGGCATCATACGGAAAAACCTTTGAGCAGGCTCATTCACCTTTTCCTTCCTGCCGTGAGGGTAATGCGGAATATAATGAAAAAATGTTTGATAAGCTCAAAAGGTCGCTTGAAATCGCAGGTATTCTTGATGCAAAAATCTGCGTTATTCATCCCGTGCAGTACAGCAGCAATCAGAAAGAGCAGAATATGGAGCTTTATCATAAACTTGAACCGTATGCCGCTGATTACGGAGTGAAAATTGCACTTGAAAATATGTGGGGATGGGATAACAAAATCAACAGAATAGTGCCCAATGTTTGCAGCGTTGCTTCGGAATTCAATGATTATTTCGATTCTCTCAACACAGATAACTTCACAACCTGCCTTGACCTCGGTCATTGCGGTCTTGTGGGCGATAATGCGGCAGCTATGATAAGAGAAATGGGCGGTGAAAGACTCGGTGCCCTTCATATTCACGATAATGACAATATAAATGACAGCCATCAGCTGCCCTATCTTATGGATATGGATTGGGATGCTATTCTCTGTGCACTCGGAGAAATCAATTATAAGGGCAACTTCACATATGAAGCAGACTCATTCCTCAGAAGATTTCCCGTTGACTTAATGCCTGCGTGTGAAAAGTTTATGCACGATGTGGGCAGAAGTATGATGAATAAAATTGAAAGCTTCAGGGTGATAAAATGAGCAGCTTTATCTGCCCCGTCTGCAAAGAAATTCTTGCGGATTGCACCTCGCTTTATAAATGTGCAAACAACCATTGCTTCGATAAATCAAAATTCGGCTATGTGAATCTGCTTCAGTCGCAGAAATCCTCGGCTAAACGCCACGGGGATGACCGCCTGATGATAAAAGCAAGGCGGGATTTTCTTGATAAGGGATATTATGATTTTCTGCGTGAAGAGCTTTGCAAAGTATCGCTTGAATATTTACTGAATGCGGATTGTGTTGCGGATGCAGGCTGCGGAGAATGCTATTATTCCGCCGAAATATATAAAAGATTGAAGGATAACGGCTCAGCCGCAAGATTCTTCGGAATTGATATTTCAAAGGATGCTCTTGAGTTTGCGTTCAAACGCAGGTGCGGTTTTGCAACTGCGGTGGCAAGCGTGTTTTCGCTGCCTTTTGCCGATAATTCGCTTGATGCCGTGTTCAATGTTTTTGCACCCGAAGCAGACGGCGAATTTTACAGAGTATTAAAAAACGGCGGCTTGCTCATAGAGGTTATTCCGCTTGAAAACCACCTTTTTGAGTTAAAAAAAGAAATATACGATAAACCTTATCTCAATGAGGTGACCGAGGCTGTTTTGCAAGGCTTTGAGCTTGCAAGTGAAATAAAAATCCGCAAAGAAATAACCCTTGATAATAACGAAGATATTCAGAATCTCTTTAAAATGACCCCATATTATTACAAGACGGGTAAGGATGATCAGCAAAAAATTGACAGCCTGAATAACCTTACAACTCAGGCTGAATTCGGAATAAGAATTTACCGAAAGGAAGATTGAAAATGCATAAGAGATTGGCACCAACGCCTCCTATGGGCTGGAACAGCTGGGATTGCTACGGTGCGGCAGTTAATGAAGAACAGCTTCTTGCCAATGCTGATTATATGGCAAAGCACCTTAAGGATTACGGCTGGGAATATATAGTTTGCGATATTCAGTGGTCGGAACCCACGGCGAACAGTTTTTATTACCATTACTTTGCACCTCTCTGTATGGATGAATATTCACGCCTTATTCCCGCAGTTGAAAGATTTCCTTCTTCGGCGGGCGGAAAGGGATTCAAGCCTATTGCGGATTATATTCATTCGCTCGGACTTAAATTCGGCATACATATTATGAGAGGCATTCCCAGACAGGCGGCACATATGAACACCAAAATCAAGTGTGAAGGGGTTACCGCAAGAGATATTGCAAAGCCTACTTCAATTTGTTCATGGAATCCTGATATGTATGGCCTTGAAACCCACAAAAAGGGTGCACAGGAATACTACAACTCCATTTTTGAGCTTTATGCCGAATGGGGAGTTGACTATATAAAATGTGATGATATTGCCAACACCGAGATGTGGCCCGATAACCCCTATTCCGCAAAAGAAGAAATTGAAATGCTTCGCAAGGCGATAGATAACTGCGGCAGAGATATGGTGTTGAGCCTTTCTCCCGGTCCCGCACCCGTATGGGAGCACGAGCACCTTGCCGCAAATGCCAATATGTGGCGAATGACGGGCGATTTCTGGGACAGCTGGGATAAGCTTTATGCTATGTTTGAGCGTTGCTATGCATGGCAGGAATATGTTCAGCCCGGGGCATGGCCCGATTGCGATATGCTTCCCATAGGCAGAATACAAAAAACAGAAGTTCTTCCCGAATACAGAAACAGATATACCCGCTTCACAAAGGATGAGCAGATAACAATGATGACCCTTTGGGGTATCTTCCGTTCACCTCTTATGATTGGTGCGGAAATGCGTGAAAATGATGAATTTACCCTTTCTCTGCTTCAGAACAGAGAGCTTATTGATATGCTCAAGAATTCAAGCGGAGCAAGGCAGTTCAAGAGAGAAGAAACAGACGGTAAGGGCGAAATTATCTGGACCTCAAAGGGTGAAAAGTGCAGATATGTTGCTCTTTTCAACACCGATGATAAGGAAAGAGAAATCTCGTTTGATGTTACCGATATTTCAATCGGCGGCTTAAACTATTGTGTTTGGGATATGTGGGCACACGAGAAATTTGCCGTAACAGATTCTGCCTTCACCGCAAAGGTTAACATCCACGGTGCAAGATTGTTTAAAATTACTGTTGAATAAGGTGATATAATGGAAAGACAGCCTAATTTAAGACTTGCAACAGAAAAGCCCGATCAGATTATGGTGAGCATATCGGGCAATGCCAGAACCTCAATGACGGTAAGATGGCGTGCAAGTGCGGATGTTGAAAACGGATATATTGAATTCTATGAAAAGGGCGGGGAAGTGCAGAAAGCCCAAGCTGTTGTAACTGCATTTAAAAGCGATGTGAGCATCAGCAATCTGTTTTTTGCAACGGCTCAAAACCTCAAGCCCGGCACAAGATATTATTACACCTGCGGCGATGATAAAAACCGCAGCGGGGAATATTGGTTTGATACAGAAGAAGAGAATCTCACAAAATTTAAATTCATCGCAATTTCCGATCATCAGAAGGATACCGACCACTATAATCCCGATTATTCCGCTTTAAATAAGTTTTTGAAGGCAACCCTTGAAAAGCACCCTGATGTTAAGTTCATTCTGACCGCAGGCGATAACACCAACTGCGGCCAGCACGAAATTCAATGGAATGCAATGTATGAGGGTATGCAGGGAATAATGGAGCATCTGCCTTATATGATGTGCTGCGGAAACCACGATAACAGAGGCTTTAAGCAGTATTTTCCCGAAGAGGTGGGCAGATATTATGCGGAGCCCGCCGAATTCTTTAATAATCAGCTAAAATATTCATATCCTCAGAACGGCCCCGAAGGATGGCAGACCGAAAACTATTCGTTTGATTACGGCAATGTTCATTTTGTTGTTTTCGGTGTTAATGAGCCCGAGCTTTGCAATGGCTGGGCGGTTAAGGATATTGACGGCAGCGATAAAACATGGAAGCTCGGAGCTTATCATTTCCCGATTTATTACAGCGGACCAAACCTTGCAAACGATGATGCTTACCCGATGATGCGTGAATGTATGGAAAGGCTCGATGTTCTTTTCTCGGGTCACGAACATAATTTTTCGAGAAGCTTTCCCATAAGAAACGAGGAGCTTTTTGATAAGCCCTCGCAGGGCACCGTTCACTATGAGCTCGGCAACGGACATATGAATCCGCCGGGCACAAAAACAACCTGCAAATTCTGGCACGCATCTTTCTATCCGCAGGAAGAAATGAACTGTATGTATGCACTCGTTGAGGTTGACGGCGGCAAAATATCATTCACATCCTGCCTTGATGACGGCAGAATAGTTGATGAATGTATCATTGATAAAGAAAAAGACGAAATCAGACCCTACCGTGTTGCTCCGATTTTTGGCCCGGGAAGAACAAGGATATTCTATAAGGGTGTTGACCTCGGTCTTTGTGCTGCCTCAACACCTCCCGAATTAAAAGACGGCGTGTGGTATTTGCCGTTTGCAACGCTTATCCGTTATATCGGCGGCGAAGTGAACAGAGAAAAGGGCAGGGTTACCCTTTCACTTTACGGCCACACCGTAACATTCAGCGAAAACAGCAGCATTGCTAAAACGGAAAAAGGCGAAATGAACCTCGGTAATGAGGTTTACAGAGGCAATGAAGGTCAGCTTTATATGCCGGTTGACGCCTCGTGCAAGCTGTTCGGAATGAAGTGGGCATATGCCAAAAGAAATAATTTTATAACTGTTGAGCACGTGAGCGAAAATCATCCCGTTCCCGTTCAGCCGTAAGTCAGGACCTCCGGCTAAGCCGGAGGCTTGATTAAGCCCTATAAGGGCACTATA
>CALGRR010000118.1 GCA_937880805.1 uncultured Clostridia bacterium | reverse complement strand
ACTAAAGCTATTGCCGTTTATGTTGAGTGTGAATTTCATGATACAAAAGAGGGTGCAGATTGGATAATAAACAACGTTAAATCTCTAGGTGAAGCAATTTGTAAAGGCGTATGCAATTATTATGGTGCTACATACAAAGAGGATTTTTCCGACAATTCTGACAAACTTTACAGAGTTCAAATTGGGGCATTTAGAGAAAAATCAAATGCAGAAAACTGCCTACAAAAAGCGAAAAACGCCGGATTCACCGACGCTTTTATAAAAGAGGAATAGCATGAATAAGTACGTATCAAAAATGATTATGGTTGCGATACTAATCGAGGGAATCGTCACGTATTTTAATGAATTTTTTATTTCTTCAATATCGGGTAAAAATTTCATAATGCACCTCCGTGTAAAACAAAAAGCTCCTCTGATTCTGTCAGAAGAGCTTTCGCTGTGCACAAACAAAAACGCCCCTGACAGAATTTCATAAAAATAGAATTCTGCCAAGGACGAATAACTGCAAATATATATAACTTGCCCGTATCCGCGGTGCCACCTTGATTCACAGGAACGACCCTGTGCGCTTAGCAGAGTGCCAACACACTCCCGACAACTGACGTATGCCAACACGTCGCAGAATACTCAGCATGGCAAAACCACGCTTTTGACTGCGCCCTCAACGGTCCATTTGACAACTTGTTTCTTACCTGACTCTCAGCACCACAGGTTCTCTGTAAAGGCATTATTGCCGTTATCTCCGCTTCAACGGTTTGAAATATTAACTTGCTATATATTATACTTACATCATATGCCGGTGTCAATAGTTTTACGGTAAAATCTCAAAATAAACAGTTCATTTATTGTTCTATTAGTCTGTTGATAAATCTCACTTTCCATTTCTGATTCCTCTTTATGAATATGTTTTAATAATTTCTTCGGCAATAACTTTTTTGGATACACATCGGTCCATTGCTTGTTTTTCAATATAACGGTGAGCATCGGGTTCGCTCATTTTCAGTTCATCAATAAGCAACCACTTTGCTCGGTTAACAAGTCTGATTTCTTCCATTTTTTCTTCAATGGATAAGGATTTCTTTTCAAATCTGCGCAGTCTTTCTCTTGCACTTGCCATCCAGTCAAGAGCTTGCATGGTAGTAGGTTTGGTAGTGGGTTTTGGGAGCACAAAAACTCCGTGTTCCGCCACTTTGTTAAAAACCTGTGCATAAACATCGTTTCTGACAAACAAAAGAACAACAGTACATTTTCCTGCACAGACATCAACCGCAAAATGGGTTCCATTGTCATCAGGCAGAGGAGAGTTTACTATTACATAGTCAAAAACTCTTTCAGCAACAATTCTTTTTGCCGTGCTGATGTTTGAAACCGTATGTACGGGATGGTACTTTGATTCGGGAAGCAAATCTTTGAGAGCAGAATTGAAATTATCTGCTGCCGATACAACAAGGACACTGTATACCCGTTCCTTAAGGCTCATTTTGCTTCCCTCCCTTTATAGTTTATTTATTACAGTAAATATCGAGAATTGATACAGGGATATGCTTTTTAATAAAACTGCTTTCCGCTGCTGCCGTACAGGCTGATTTTAAATCAGCGGGCAGCTTACGGTATTTTTTCAAGGTTTCGTCATCAGCTTTATAAAGGTTGATATCCGAAACATACGGAAGCTCCAGTTCATTTTTGATTCCGTCAAGCCCTGCATAAATCATAAGTGCAAATGCAAGATAAGGATTTGCCGTAGGATCAGGTGAGCGGAGCTCTGCACGGCGGTATTCACCGACGGCGGCAGGTATTCTGACAAGTTGTGAACGGTTTTCGCTCGACCATGAAACATATTTAGGTGCTTTGCTTTTTCCAAAGCGCTCATAAGAATTTTCGGTGGGATTAAGAAAAGCCGTCATTTCGCAGGCTTTGTCAAGAATGCCTGCAATCATATTGCAAAGCTTGTCTGATTTATCATCCATTTTCACGGACATATTTATATGGAATCCGTTGCCGGGCTGATTTTCAAGAGGCTTTGCGCTGAAATCGGCATAAAGACCGTTTCGCCTTGCAACTGTTTTTACAATTGTCTGGAAGGTCATAGAATTATCGGCAGCGGTCAGGGCATCGGAATAGCGGAAATCAATTTCGTTTTGACCGGGTCCCTCTTCGTGATGCGAGCTTTCGGGGCGAATACCCATTTGCTCTAAAGTAAGGCATATTTCACGGCGGATGTTTTCTCCTCTGTCGTCGGGAGCAATATCCATATAGCCTGCATTGTCGTAGGGCTCTTTTGTCGGATTACCGTTTTCATCAAGCTTGAAAAGATAGAATTCCTGTTCTGAACCGAAGTAGAAATGAACACCCTCAAGTGCAGCATCACTCACAGCCTTTTTCAAAAGACTTCTGGTGTCGCATTCAAATGACTTTCCGCTCGGATAGGATATGCCGCAATACATTCTGACAACCTTTCCGTGCTCGGGTCTCCAAGGCAATACTGAAAGGGTTGAAGGGTCGGGGATAAGAAGCAGGTCCGAATGCGTTTCGTCACCGAAGCCTGTAATTGCGGAGCCGTCGATGGCGATACCGTATTCAAACGCACGGGAAAGCTCCTGAGGCATAATTGATATATTCTTTTGCTTTCCGAATACATCGCAAAAGGCAAGGCGAATGAACTTCACATCTTCCTCTTGAACGAATTGAATAACCTCTTGCTTTGAATACTTCATAAAACTACCTGCTTTCTGAATTATGATTTAATTGGCTACATACATTTGTCTATACGGATTCTTACTGTCGGGAGTAACAACCGTGAAATGCGAGTTTAATATTTCGTTTTCATCATATCCGAAAAAATCGCAGTATTCGGATATGTATTTTTTTATTTCTTGAACATCCGTTTCAGTTGCAGCTTTCGCTGTGACCTGACTTGGAAAAATGATATCATTGCACTCTCCACGCAAAAACATCTTTCCGCCGTGCATACCCGTGCATGGGAAATTGCCGACTATACGCCTGCCTTCAGAACAAAGACCGAGAACAATGATTATTCCGCCTGCCTGATACTCTCCGAGAAAGCTGCCTGCAGTGCCGCCGATAACCATAACCGGAATTTTATCCTTATATGCCTTCATATGGATTCCCGCACGGTAGCCGGCATTACCTTTTACATAAATTTTTCCGCCTCGCATTGCATAGCCTGCGGCATCACCGATATTTCCGTGGACAATAATTTCGCCCTCGTTCATCGTATCGCCTACAGCATCCTGCGCATTTGCGTTTACAGTAATGGAAGCACCGTTGAGATATGCACCGAGAGCATTGCCTGGTACTCCGTTAATTGTGATGTTCTTATCAGACATACCGGCGGCAATGAAGCGTT
>CALGRR010000117.1 GCA_937880805.1 uncultured Clostridia bacterium | reverse complement strand
CAAGGCGAAACTGGCAAATATTTCCTTTGGGCAGGCAATCTCTATGACCAGACAAACGGAACAGCCACAATCTGCAAAAGCGGAGATACCTCGGACACCCGAAGACATTGGGATATGTATACAACGCAAACCGTAAATCTTGCTCTTACAGACGGTACCTCTGCAACTTGGACAACCAGCGATTCAAGCATAGCAAAGGTCAGCGGATACACAACATATACGGGCAGAACGGTAACAATTAACCCCGTTGCCGAAGGAACGGCATACATAACCGCAAACAGCGGCGGCAAAATTGATGTTATTCATGTTACGGTGATTACACGGTTTACCCAAAACGGACAGACTATAAACAAAGTGGGAATAACAACCGTTTGGTGCAACAACTTCAAATGCAGCCATACCAAGTGTACTATACTTGACAGAAAAGACAGTATTACAAATACAGACAAAATGGTTACTCTGTACGGTCAAAGCGGCGGATTCTATTACGCCAACCCCCACGGAACAAATAAATACATATACATCTGGAAAAGCAATATTCAAGTGCAAGATTTTAATATTCAGTGTAAGCTTGATAATCTCTATCCTCAAGACGACAAAGGTCTTTATAAGACACAAGGTTTTGCAGTCGGTGAGGATGTATGCTATTCAGTTGAAGTTAGAGGAACTTCAAGTGCAGAGGAAGAGCATAGGCTATACCGCTATGATATCAATACAAAAACACGAACAGAAATGACAAAAAGCGGAACAATAGGTGATCTTTGGCATGCCAATGATGCTGCACTTGTAGAATTCACCGAAAATGGGGAAAGTGTACCATATCTGTTTGTTGTTGCTTTCTCAATGTCACAGCCAAATTATATTGTGAAGCTTGGCTTTGACGGAAACACATATTACGAAGTAGTGAGATACACTTTACCAAATACAACAATTATTTCCGGAATAACTTTATTGTCCGGCGGCGGTAATCAACCTGCAATTTTTTTACTCAGGGATAGATACAGTAATTTTTATGAAGTAGCGATTCCCAATGATTCTTCATGCCCCGATGCTGATGGATTAACCAAGATCTCGCTTAATCTGCCGTCACCTAAATTTTCTGTTGATACTGAATACATTGAGGGTACGGCTCAATCTGTTCACTACGACCAATTAACCGATACTCTTTATCTTCCGTATGCAGGTATAAGCAGTAATAACACAAGCAGACTTTATATATATGAAGGTATCGAAAATGCAAGCGGTGCACTATCGTTTAATGACGAATATGATATAAATATATATATTGGTGACACGGCAACTTCATCTTATTACTTTGAGCTTGAAGGGATAGGCTTCAGACCAAGTTCAAAAAATGATGACAGAATGTGGTTTTTAACCTTTGAGTATACTTCGGGAAACAGCGGAATTTATACATCAACAAAGTATAACAGAAATGGAGAGATAGTATAATGTTTAGAAATAAATTTATTATTATGATATTGTGCTTGACTGTTATTTTCTTATGTTCGTGCACCCAAAATTACAACACAGACAAAATGTCAGTAAACACTTTAACCACAAAAGAAGAACCGAGAAACAATACTACGACAGAAATCACATCTACAAATGGACCTACATCTGTGGAGCTTTCAACAGTTGAAATCAAAACCGATCCCAATGATTTATATTCAATTTTTATTAAAGAAAGATATGAGAAAATATATAAAAGACAAAAGCAAGTAGCGCCCGAAGCTTTTGCTGAGTTTGATAAATATGCAAAAGATGTTTACTATTTCATCTATGATATTGACGGTAACGGTGTTGATGATTTGATAATGGGTGATTGGAAAAGAATTACAATAGATGTTGATGATCATAATCCCCCAAAAGAAATAATGGTTTCTTCCATTTATACTATTGAAAATGGTCAGGTAGTTAAAAAAGACTCTTCGTGGTGGAATGACGATTACCTTTGGGAAAGTGCTGTTTTATCTAACGGACTAATTAGGCAGAAAATCGGAATAGAAGAATATCCCAGTATTGTGTATTTTGACTTTAGAGACGGAAATCTTTCATTTATGTATGGGCTGGTATATTATCCTCCTTCAGCAAATGAAACTGTCGGAGTATACGAATACTTTTCTGAGAATAACAATATTTATTTTGAAGAAGAAATCACCAAAGAAGAATTTGAGCGTTTACGCGACGAAGCAAACGGCGATGCAGAGGTTGTTGAAATCAACTGGAAACGCATTGATGAATACGGCAGATAATTAAAATAACCCGTGTCTGAATTTTGTTCAGGCACGGGTTGTTTGTGCATTTGTAATTTTCGGGCGACCACATAGGGTCGCCCCTACTGTTTAATTTTTGATATTTTCTAAAGAGATGCAATTTTATCATTTAAGATATTCTTTTAAACTTTCAATGCAGGCTTGGGCGTCTTTTATTCCCACATCATAAACGGCCTGAAGCTTTTCTGTGTCTTTTTCAATTCTGCTGAGTTTAAGTTCTTCCGAGGGGCGGATAACAAAAATTCTGCCTTCTTTTTCGAGCCTGTTAACAATTTCAATCTGGCGGTTATATTCCGAATTTCTTTTATTCAGAGCTTCAATGAGCTTGGGATATTTGCGATAAAAGATTTTTGCGGGTGTCATTCCCTTTTCTTCTTTGCGGTAATCGCCGTGTCTTGTTAAAACAACAACAATCTTCTCATAACCCATTTCAAGAATTTTCTCAATGGGAATGCTGTCGGCAATTCCGCCGTCAAGATACTTTTTGCCGTTAACCTCAACGGGTCTTGAAACAAAAGGAAGAGAGCCCGAAGCACGCAGCGTATCCATTTGCTCTGCAAGGTCGGTAAGCTTGAAATATTCCGCCTCACCCGTTTCGATGTTTGTTACAACGCAGTAGAAATCCTCGGGTGTTGACATATAGGTTTCATTATCAAAAATATCAAGCTGCGTGGGAATTGTTACGTAGCAGAATTCTCTGTTGACCAAATCGCCCGTTTTGATAAACGAATAGAGGCTCATATAGTTTTTATCGTTCACATATTTGAGGTTATATCGCAGAGTTCTGCCCCTCTGGCGAGATTTATAGTTCGTGCTGAAAAGTGCACCCGCAGAAACACCGAGAATGCAGTCGGTTTCAATGTTTTCATCAAGAAAAACATCAAGCACGCCCGCCGTGTAAAGCCCTCTCATTCCGCCGCCTTCAAGCAGAAAGGCAGTTTTTTTGCCGTTATTCATTATACTACCTTCTTTTTCAGAATTCGCAGATTTTGTTTACTATGAATTTTGAATCGCTGTAGGTTTTTGCACCTGATTCAAAAATTCCCGCAATCTTACCGTTTGCATCGTCGATACCTTCAAGCATCGGCGGAACACATCTGTTTTCTGTTCTGTCTGATTTTTTCAGATGATATGCAGGAACTTTTCTGCCCGAATAGTCAAGCTCAAAATCCGAATCTTCTTTTGTTACATCGCTATAAATTTTAAGGTAAGAATTATTGTTTCTGCCAAATGAGGTTGCAAGAGCAAAGCTGCCGTTTTCAAGCCTTGCAATCCCTTGAACGCTGTTGGGAGTTGTGAACACAAAATCGGGCACGCTGATTTCTTTCTGTCCGTTTGCGAAATCTGATGAAACATCACTTAATTTATAAGCGTTGCAGCGGCTGTAGGTTCTTTCAAAGAGTGAAACAGCCATATGATGAGATGCATCTGTATCGTAGCCGCCGTCTGCATCATAAACATAGAACTCACCCGCATACAGATACTCGCCGTCGCTGTTGATATATGAGCATTTAACATCGGTAAGGATGCTGTTTACAAGATAAATACTGCCGCCGTCAGGTGCAAGGGCAAGCTCCGCAAGAGTTAATCTGTAAATTCTTGAACCGTGGCAAACATAGAAGAATGTTCCGTCCTCGGCAATACCGCCCGCATGACCCGTGAAATCTTCACCGTTTGCTTTCTTGATATTTACTGTTTTTATTTTTTTGCCGCTTTCGGCATCAACGATTGAAATGATTGATGCCTTTGTTTTGTGATAATATGAAATAAAGTAGCAGTCTGCCGCTTCGCTGAAGCAAAAGCCCTGGGGCACGTAGCCGTTTTCGGTTTCGGGAATATCGCAAAGCTCCTTATATTCACCGTATTTTTTTCCTTCAAGCTTGCTTCTCAGAACTCTTGTTATCATTTCAATATAGCCGTCGATTGTCCTTACGGTTTTGCTGACTGCAACGGGATTTTCCGTTGAAGCTGCATACGAGGGCATTACGCATCCGAACGCAAGCAATACCGCGAGAAAAACGCTTATAATTCTTTTTATTTTCATAGCTTTCACCTTTCAAAAAATCAAGGGCGGTTACCGAAACCGCCCGATCTGATATTATGTTATGCAGGAAGTTCGTTGAGCATTTCGCACATTTCGAGATAGAATTCACGGGTTTGGGTTTTATCGGCAAAAAGACCGATTGCATCGCCGTGGTCACCCTCCGTTACGGGCATAACATTCCATACGCCCTTGTTGATGCTCTGCGGATTGAACTCCGTAAAGGGCTCATCAAGAGGATACTTAGAACTCTCGGTGTTGACGAGTGCATCGTTTGCAAGCCACTCCTTATCATAGACAAAGCCCGTATCCGGATCCTTGAATTTCACAGTTCCCATCATCAAAGCCATAAGCGAAATTATGGGGTTCGTTTTGAGGGTAGGAATCTCAATCCCGAGAACGGGAACGGGTTTCGTTGTTGAAAACGGATAGGAGAAATAATAAACATCCTCGCTGATTTCAATAACTTCATTAAGCTTACGGGCTCCCTCGGGAGTCAGGTCGTGTGCACATGAATCCTCTTCGCTTGCAAGAGTGTTTCTGATTGCCTTGAACAAGCCCGTTGTTCCTTTGCTGCCGGGCACCTCCGAAAGACCGTATTGCTCCATATGAAAATCAATCAGTTTTCCGTTGAGAGGTCCTCTGCCGGCAATGCCGATAAAAACATAACTCATAAACGCAATAACATCAACCATTCCGAAAGCACCGAGAGGATAATACATCGTTGAACTGTTATGCGGAGTGCAGATTGCGGTTGTGCTCTTGACCCAATCGCTTTTGCCGCCCGTGAAAAGACCCGAAATCTTATCCGACGGCGTAACAGCCCTTTCTTCGGCACTGCCCTCTGTCAGAAGATGAACAAGCATTCTGACCGTTGCACCGCCGTAGCTGTGACCGATAAGATGAACCTGCTTGATTTTGCCCGCTTCATCAAGCTTGCCCCAATCGGGAACAAGTGCATTGTGATATGTTCTGCCGTATCTTGCGTGGTTGAATTCCTTTGAATGAGCTTCGCCATAGTCAACCGTTGCACCTATAATCTGAGCATAAAGGTCGCAGGCTCTGTCCCACACGCTGTTTATAGGTCCGAGCGATGCCGCATAGCATTCATAGCCCTCACGCTGAAGATACTGCATAAGATTGCCCGTTGTTGCTCCCCAATAGGAAACAATTTTGTTAATACCGTCTGCATCGCCCCAGCCGTTGAGGCCATGAACGAACACAAAAGGTGCATCATTTTTCGGCTTGCTGATGTTACTCTGTGCTGAAGCACCGATGCCGCAGGCAGAAATAAGCATAACAAAAGCCATAATAAAGCTGATTAATTTTCTGATATTCATATTGTCACCCACTATTATACGAAACAGCCCTGCCGACTGTTTATTTTGCAATTCTTTTGATTACCGTAACGCAGTCATCATAATCCATAATCTTGGGAACAGGATAAAGAGGATTGCCCTCACGCAAAGCTCTCTTTGCGATGGTGGGAATATCCTTTTCCTGAATTTCAAGATGCTCGGGAATATTAAGAATTTTATTCATTTCTTTGATTTTTGCGATGAAAAGCTTTGCTTTTGCGGCTTCATCCATACCCGCTGTTTCAAGACCCGCAACATCTGCAAGCTCTGCAAGCGACTTATATGCCGATGCACCGAAATATTCGAGAACATAGGGAAGAATAACCGCATTTGCAAGGCCGTGAGGTGTGCCGTACATACCGCCGAGATTATGGGCAATAGCGTGAACATAGCCTACATAAGCTCTTGTGAATGCGATACCCGCAAGATATGAAGCTTCAAGCATATTCTCTCTTGCCTTTATATCTTTGCCGTTTTCATAAACCTTAAGAATATTATCAAAAATCATTCTTGTTGCTTTTCTCGCTGCCTGAGCCGTGCCCTTGGTGTTGCTGTGGCCGATATAAGCTTCAACCGCATGGGTAAGAGCATCCATACCGGTTGTTGAAGTTATGTGAGGGGGAAGTCCGATAGTGAGTTCAGGGTCAAGCACCGCATATTTGGGGCGGAGAACGGGATCCTGAAGAGCATATTTTTCGTGGGTTTTTGGGTCTGAAACAACGGCTGCAATGGTTGTTTCGGAGCCTGTGCCCGCAGTTGTGGGAACAGCATAGATTGTGGGAAGCTTTTTGAGGATTTTAAGTGTTCCTCTCATCTTCTGAACGCTGGTTTTAGGTCTTGCGATTCTTGCCGCCGCAACCTTTGCACAGTCCATAGGTGAACCGCCGCCGAATGCAACAACAGCAGAGCAGTTATTATCAACATAAAGCTGCCTTGCTTCTTCAATATTATCAATTGTGGGGTTGGGCTGTGTGCCGTCGTAAACAGCATATTTTACGCCCGACTTATCAAGCCCCTCAAAAAGGCCGTCAAGAAGGTGAAGACCCATAAGACCTTTATCGGTTACAACGAGAACGCTGTCGTGCCCGTTTTTCTTAACAACCTCGGGAAGCTTTTTAACGCTGCCCGCACCCTTTACAAGCTCGGGTTCTTTCCAGTTAAGAAAATTAACCGCAACTCTGAAAACGCCCTGATATGTTCTGCAATACGCTTTATATAAGGTTGATGCTGCCATAAATATTTACCCCTTTTCAGTTTCGGCAAAGCCGCATATTTTTACGAAAATTATTATAACACAATGTTTCTGAATAAGCAACACAAAAATACTGTTGAAAATACATCATATTAATGATATAATAAATTTATAAATAAATCGGAAAGGATTATTTCTATGCAAAAGATAACCACTTTCGAAAAAAAGTTTATTGATGCCGACGGCAGACAGCGTATTTTCAACGGCGTAAACCTTTGCGATAAGGGCTATAACCCTACGGAGGACAGCAGAAGAATTTATGCTCTTGACTTCAGCGAGGAGCTTATAAAAAAGCTGAGTCAAACGGGATTTAACATTGTCAGACTCGGTATGACCTGGGATGCGGTTGAGCCCGAGCCTGGCAAATACAATGAAGAATATCTTGACAGAGTTGAGGCTATAGCCGATTTATGCCACAAATACGGAATATATTTTTATCTTGATATGCATCAGGATTTATATTCGGGTGCATATGAAACCGCGGGCGACGGTGCTCCCCCCTGGGCCTGCATAACAGACGGTGCAAAGCTTCAGAAAACAAAGCTTGTGTGGGCAGAGGGTTATTTCTGGGGCAAGGCGGTTCACAGAGCATTTGACCATTTCTGGGCAAACGATAAGGTTAACGGCGTGCCCCTCCAGACTTATTTCGGTAATATGTGGAAGCACGTTGCCGAGAGATTCAAGGACCACCCCGCACTTTTCGGCTTTGATTTGCTCAACGAGCCCTTCCCCGGCACAGACGGCGGCAAGGTTTTCAGAAAGCTTATAATGAATCTTGCAAAAACTGTTATCACCGATAAACGCTGCAAAAAGCTCTGGATGATAAAGCAGCTTATAAGCGGAAACGCAATCAGGGTGCTCGAGCCGTTCAATGACCCGTCACTCTTCCGCAAGGTAACAAGTGCGGCAGACGGGCTTATCAAAAAGTTTGACACGGGTCTTTATTCGCAGTTTATCAACCGCACCGCAAAGGCTGTTCGTGAGGTTACGGATAACGGTATTATCATAATGGAAAACAGCTATTATTCAAACCTCGGTATCCCCTATTCAGCCCCCGCCGTTAATTATGACGGCAAGCGTGAAGAAAAGCTTTGCTTTGCTCCCCACGCATATGACCTTATGGTTGATACCCCCGCTTATAAATATGCAAGCAACACCAGAGTGGGCTCTATTTTTGACGAGCACAGACGCTCACAGGAACGCCTTGATGTTCCCCTTCTTGTTGGCGAATGGGGCGGTGCTTCCGAAGGCACGGACTGGCTTTTCCACATCAATTATCTTCTTGATAAATTTGACGGCTATCAGTGGAGCCAGACATACTGGGCATATTACGAAGGTCTGCTCAACGACCCGATTATGACCTCGCTTCACCGCACCTCACCCGTTGCGGTTTGCGGAAATATAATCAGATACACAACAGACAGAGAAAACAATGTTTTCACCCTTGATTATGAGCAGGACAGAGAATATAATTCACCTACCGAAATTTATGTTCACAAGGCATATAAGAGCATTGAATGCACCGCAGAATACACGGTTGAGCCCATTGAGGGCACCGAAGCTTCAAGGCTTTACATAAACGGTAAGCCAGGTACCCATAAGCTCGTTATTAAGTTTTAATTGATAAAGGCTGCATCGGTTGATGCAGCCTTTGAAAAATATTTAAATAAACAGAGATTTCATTTTCGGAACGGAGGCAAGTGATAAAATATCGTCGCTGCCTACAATAAGATGATCGGCAAGCTTGATGCCTACTCCTCTGAAAAGAGTGTTGAATTCATCGGTTGTTCTTATATCCTCTCTTGAAGGTGCGGCAATTCCGTTGGGATGATTATGAGCGAAAATAACGGTATCGGCATTGTTTCTGAATGCGGTTTCAAGCACCGTTCTTTTATCAAGCGTAACGCTTCCGGTTGTGCCTTCGCCGAGCTTGCAGCAATTAATAAGATTACCGACGGCATCTAGGCAAAGCATATAAAACACTTCCGTTTTGCATCCGTAAAACTTTGATGCGATGTATTTTTTAACATCCTCGGTGTCATATAGCGTAATTTTCTTTGCTTCATTCCCCTCAATATATCTTCTGCATATTCCGGGAATCATTGAAATCAGCAACGCCGAGCTTTCACCGATACCCTCAACATCCATAAGCCTTTCATAGGGTGCGTTGAAAACAGCGTTGAGCGAGCCGAAGGTTTCAATAAGTCGGTGGGCAATCTCGTTTGTATCCTTTCTCGGTATTGAATAAAACAAAATAAGCTCAAGCAGATTATGGTCGGGCATTCCTTCAACGCCCGCTTTGCGAAAGGTTTCTCTGACTCTCGCTCTGTGATTTTCGTGAGGATTGTTTTTGATTTCTTTCATCATAAAGTCTCCGTCGGATTTTTTCTGACATTATTTTAGCATATATATTTGATTTTGAAAAGACATTTTTTATTCGGAGAGATAATCAGTGAAAAGTTTTGTTGTTACAAAAAACGATTCGGGGCAGCGCCTTGACAAATTTATAACAAAAGCTGTGCCCGCCCTTCCGCAGGCATTGCTTTATAAATACATAAGAACAAAAAGAATAAAGGTTAATTCCAAAAGAGGCGAAATATCGCAAAAGCTTGTGCAGGGTGATATTATTGATATGTATATAAACGATGAGTTTTTTGCACCCGTGAAAAAGCACTATGATTTTCTTGCCGCTTCGGGTAAGCTCGATATTGTTTATGAAGATGAAAACATTCTTTTGCTGGATAAAAAGGTCGGCCTTCTTTCACATCCCGATGATAACGAATACGTTGACACTCTGATAACAAGGGTTAAGCGTTATCTTTATGAAAAGGGTGAATACAATCCTGAGGATGAAAACTCATTTGTTCCTTCATTGGTAAACAGAATTGACCGCAACACGGCAGGAATTGTTATTGCCGCAAAAAACGCAGCAAGCCTCAGAATTCTTAATCAGAAGCTCAAGGACAGAGAGCTCGAAAAATATTATCTCTGCGTTGTTCACGGAATTCTTAACAGAAAAAGCGGAACACTCACGGGCTGGCTTTCAAAGAATGAAAAGAAAAATCTTGTTAAAGTTTTCAAAGAAGAAAAGCCGGGAACAAAGCTTATTAAAACCAAATATAAAGTGCTTAGCGAAAAAGATAATCTCAGCCTTGTTGAGGTTGAATTGCTTACGGGCAGAACCCATCAGATAAGAGCCCATTTTTCAAGCATAGGGCATCCCCTTCTGGGTGACGGCAAATACGGAAGCAACGCTTTGAACAAACCGATGGGATATAAAAAACAGTTCTTATGCTCATACCGCTTGAAATTTTCTTTCACTACCGATGCGGGAGAGCTTAACTATCTTAACGGTAAAAGCTTTGAAGTTGAAAATGTTTGGTTCAGGGATGAATTTCTTAACGGAAAGCTCTGATTTATTAATAAATAACAAACAATATATAAATTTTCAAAAAAAGCTTGTAAAAATTATAAAAATAGTATAATATATATACATTGTGCCGATTTTGTTCGTCGGCAACTATTAAATAAGTAAAGGAATGAACAAGTAATGGCAAAAAACGAAACTACCAAGAGCAAAGCCGAAATTTACCGCGAGGAAAGAAAGGCAAGAATAGCTAAGGCAGCAAAGCAGAATGCCAAAAGCATCGAAAAAAGAACTGCTTTTGCTTCAATAGCCAAAAAAGTTGTTGCAATAGTTCTTGTTGCAGCTATCGTTTGCGGTCTCGGTTGGGCACTTATCGACAATCTCGGAGTTGTTGAAAAATACACAACCGCCCTCAAAGTAGGCGACACCAAGATTTCAACCGCTGAATTCAACTATTATTATTCAATGCAGTATCAGCAGACCGCTTATATGGCTGATTACTACAAGCAGAATATGGGCTATGATATGGGCTTTGATTCATCGGTTTCCCCCGACGAGCAGAAGACCAAGGATGCAGACGGCAACGAAATCACCTGGGCAGACCAGTTCAAGACCTCTGCTGTTGAGCAGGCACAGTTCATCATAGCAAACTACAACGAAGCTGTTAAAGCAGGTCTTAAGCTTACAGAAGATGAAAAGAACGAAATCAACGAAACAATCGAAAGCTACAGAACAAACGCTGCACAGAACAGCTACTCTCTCAACGCTTATCTTCGTGATTCATTCGGCGGCGGCTTCACAGAGAAAGCTTTCAGACATCAGCTTGAAATGGAAACTCTTGCACAGAATTTCTATAACGACAAGCAGGCTGAGCTTCTTAACGCAGTTACTGAAGAAGAAATCAAAGCTGAATATGATAAGAACAAGAAAAACTATGATTATGTTGACGTAACATACTACACCTTCGCTTTTGCAACCCTTACCGGCAAAGAAGGCGAAACAGAGGATGCTCTTAAGGCAAGACAGAAGGAAGCTAACGACAAGGTTAAGGCTGAAGCTCAGGCTGTTTATGACAAGATTACCGATAAGGCATCATTTGTTACTGCAGTAAGAGAATACAAGAACAAAGACGTTGACGCAGAAAAGGCTGCAAAGGACACAGCTGATTACACAACCAACTACAAGGCAACCAACTTCTCAACAGTTTCTTCCGCTATCTCAGAAGGCGGTGCAAACTGGGTTTATGATGCAGCTCGCAAAGCAGGCGACAAGACCATCATCACCGGTGACAAAGCAGTTTATATCGTTATGCTTGATAAGCCCGCTTATGTTATGAACAGTGTTGACGTTCGTCACTGCCTCATTCAGTTTGACGCAAAAGACAGCAAGAACGTAACAGATGAAGAGAAGCAGGCAGCTTATAAGACCGCAAAGGCTCTCTATGATGAGTGGCTTGCAGGCGAAAAGACCGAAGAAACCTTCAAGAAGATGGTAACCGAAAACACCCAGGATGACGGTTCAAAGGAAACTGCAGGTCTTTATGAAGCAATCAGAATCAGCGACAGCTATGTTGAGCCCTTTGAAAACTGGTCATTTGATGATGCAAGAAAAGCAGGCGACAGCGGCATTGTTGAAACAGAATACGGTTATCACATTATGTATTTCGTAAAGGACAACACCGAAGATGTTGACTGGAAGAATGCAATCCGCACAACAATGGGTAATGATGATTTCACAGCTTTCAACGATTCACTTGTTGCTGAAGACGGTGCATATCCCGTTGAAAAGACAGAACGTTGGATTAACTACACAGCAGACGAATTCTGTGCAAAAATCAAAAAGAATATCGCTTATTCATCACAGAACGCATAAAGCTTTTATCCCCCGACTTTGGTCGGGGGATTTTTTTGCCCTGATTACTTTACATTACAGCTTCGTTTTGTTAAAATAAAGTAAATTGAAAGGAGAGAATACATATGAAAAAAACGATTTCACTTGTTCTTGCTCTGATTATGGCAATGCAGCTTTCGGTTGTTTCATTTGCCGGCTTTGATGCAAAAAAATTAACTCAAAACGAATGGGACGGTATTTACACCTCTCTTGCAGACGAGAATACGCTCCCGATGCTTTGCGTAGGTGCTGATGAAACAAAGGTCAGCCTTGTTTGGCACGCCGATAAAAATAACGCCGATGCCAAAGTTCGTTTTTCAAAATCCGCTTCTATGGCAGATGCCGAGGTTTTCAGCGGCAAAACCACCGAAGCAGAAAATGATGAGCAGCTTGTTTGCAGAGTTGAAATAACAGGTCTTGAAGAAAACACAACCTATTATTATCAATGGTATACAGGCACCGAGTGGAGCGAAGCTTGCAAATACGAAACCAAAAGCTTTGATTCTCACAAGGCACTTGTTATAGGCGATATTCAGATTGGCGGTCAGACCGAGGATTCCTCAAAGCAGTCACTTGACGGCTTCACCTGGAACAATGTGCTTGCCGAAGCTCTCACCAAAAATCCCGATATAAGCTATCTTGTTTCACCCGGTGACAACACCTCAACCGGAAAAACTGCCGATGAATGGCAGACTCTTCTTATGCCTTCATCATTAAGAAATCTGCCCCTTGCCCTTGCAATAGGCAACCACGATAAAAAAGGTATGGCATACCATTATTACACAAATATGCCTAACGAATTCTACGGCAAGCACTTTGAAGGACTTGACCGTGATTTCTGGTTCAGACACGGCGATGTTCTCTATCTTGTGTTTGACGCAACCTCTGCCTCAGCTATGGACCATATGGCAATGGCAAAGGAAGCCGTTGAGAAAAATCCTGATGCAAAATGGAGAATAGGCGTTATGCATCAGGCACTTTTCGGACCCTCGGTTTGTGCTTTCAGTATGGAAACCCAGATACTTCTCAATGCTGTTTTTACCCCGATTTTTGATACATACGATGTTGACCTTGTTCTGACGGGTCACAGCCATATGCAGGGCCGTTCGCACTTTATGTATGAAAGTATGACTATAGGCAAGGCTGAAAGCGGCAAAACCTATACCGACCCGAAGGGAACGGTTTATCTTAACACAAACGCTATCTGCGACCAGAACAGCTTTGAAGAATATGAAAAGCTTAATCTCAATTATGTTGCCTACAGCTTCGGCAAAAACGATGTTACAACATATACCGTTCTTGATTTTGAAGGCGACACAATGAAGATTGAAACTAAGCGAGGCGATAACAGCGAGCTTCTTGATTCACTTACAATCAAGAAAACCAAGGATGACCATAACGATAATTCTCTTCTTAAAAAATTCCACCGTTTGCTTTATAAGGTTGTTGAAGTTCTTGGATATATTTATCTTGAAGGCGATAAGATAACCGTTGCAATCAGAGGCGGACACTTCTAAAATGACAAAAATCTCGGTACGGAAATGTACCGAGATTTTTTTATTTCTTTATTAATGTTTTAATAACCTTGCCTGCAACGCCGGCAGCCGTTACTGCCGCACCTGCAAGCACGGCATATTTCTCTTTTTCTTTGTCATCCGCATCCCAGAAATAGCGAAGCTTTGAACCCATTCCCCTGCCGCATAAATCGGCATAATTGAAGAAATATGTTACATAATCCTCGGGGTCTCTCTCATCAATATCAAAAATGCGAACGCCTCTTGTTTCATTTCCGTAGCAACGGAAGGAAGCACACGAGGTCTGAATAAAGCTTACGCCCTTATATTTTCCCTCAAAAAGATTTGCGTGGTCGTGACCGGTTACAATGCCTTTAACATCGCCGCATTCAAGCACCGCATCAAAAAGGCCGTTTGACTCTTCAAGAATTGAAGGAGTTTCAAACATAACTCCCCTTGCACACTCGGGATTGAGTCTGCACCAGCCAAGGTCACGGCTGTTGATTGCACCGGGTGCATCAGGGCTGCATTTTTCAATAAGGTTCATTGTTTCGGGCAGAGGGATATGCAAAAACATAAGCGAAGGAACGGAATTGCCGCCATTTTCTTCTTTAAGCTTTGCCGAAGTGTTTTTATACCACTCAACAGTTTCGGGTTTAACCTCCTGAAAGCATTTATCGAGTGCTTTATTATACCACGCACTGTCAAGCATCCAGAGATTGAAAACAAGCTTTTCTCCGTCTGAGGATAAAATCGGAATATTATAGGTGTCGCAGTCAATCTCGGGATTATCCTTGTTCATCGGCAGACACATTGAATAGCTGCGGAAAATATCCGCCTGCTCTTCTTTTGAAACAAGGTTCATATCATCGTGGTTGCCGTAAATCATAGCAAACGGTATTCCCCTCTTTTCAAGAGGCTCACAGATATGGGCGATTGAATCACGCATAACCTCAAGCGTTGCCTGCTTGCCGCTTGCAATCTGCTTTGAACCGAATCTGGCATCAAGAAGATGATTGCCGAGAATATTATCACCGGTAAAAAGCACAAGATCGGGTTTCAGCTTATCATATGCATTATCAAGCATATTCACCATTGCCTTGCGGACATATTTCATATCCTGCGTATCGCTTACCTGCATAATTCTGATTCTTCCTGCAGAATTAAGCTTTATTGAATTGGGATTATTCAAGGAATATCACCCGCTTTATTTTAATATTTTTATTTTTCCGATTACGGGCAGCTCTTTCGCTTCGCCCTTGATTGCGTTAAGCACACCAACTATAATAAGAAGAAGCTTGAAGATTGAAACCGCCGCACCGATTATCCAGCCAATATAGGGAATAAGCCCTGCCGCATAGCTGATTAAGCCGAAGAGAAAGAGAACAAGACCCTGGTTTGTGTGGAAGCGGGCAAAGCGTGACTCCCTCGCAACAAACAAAGGAATCATAACCAGTACTCCGAGATAGGCAATAACCGATATAAGCTTATTTTTCTCAATATCATCGGGCAAATAATCTGCCGTTGTGTTGGTTGTGTTGGTGAATTGGTTGAAAGCATCTTCTATTTTTGTTTGTGCTTTTGATTTGTTATCTGATTCGGCAACAGCGGTTTTTGCACCGCAGACAGAACAGAATTTTGCATTATCTTCAAGCGTTGCACCGCAGCTTTCACAATATTTCATATCATCACACCTCAGGTGACAGTCCTCTCTCCTTGAGGAACTGCGACTTTGCAGGAACAACAAAAACTATGCCGTTATCTATAATTTCAAATGATGTGTCGGTAACATATTTTGTTTCGCCGTCAACATTAACCGCTGCAGGCTTATCGCTGTGAATAGTGAGCTTTCTGCCTCTCTTGAACATAGTTATATCCCAGTCAAGATGCTCGCCTCTTTTATATTTATTAAGAAGTGTTACAAGCTTTGCTCTTGAAACTCTTGACTCAACAATAACAAAGTCGAGCAGATTATCATCGGGCTGAGCGTTGGGGGCTGCCTTGAAGCCGCCGCCGTACCAGCGTGAGTTACCGCAGAAGCAGAAAAGGCAATCCTTGGTGAAAGGCTCCTGGTCATCGATGGTAACGGTAAACTTATTACGGAATTTTCTTGCAATGGCATAGAGGCAGCCAAGATAATAAGCTCCCTCACCCGTTACAAGCGGGAACTTTTTAATCTTGCCCTGCATTGCACAAACTTCGGCATCCATACCCATTGAGCACTGATTAATTGCAATTTCGTTGCCGCATTTGATAACATCGAGCGAAACGGGAACACCGTTCACAACATCCTCGAGCACCATAAATTCATCCTTGGTGCCGAAAAGGCGGATAAAATCGTTACCCGAGCCAAGCGGAATAACCGCAATCTGAACGTTGGGATAACCGAATGCACCGTTGACTACATCATAGAGAGTGCCGTCACCGCCGCAAGCGTAAAAACGGATTTCTTCACCGGTTCTTGACATATTGTCAACAAACTCAATGCCGTCACCCTTTTTCTCGGTTACATAAATCTCGTAATCAAGATTGAATTTTTTGCAAATCCACTCAATTTTGGGCTTGATAAAGTCAAGTGCTTTGCCCTGACCTGCCGCAGGATTAATAACAAAGATATGTTTCATTTCATTTTTCCTCTCTGCCTGATTTTATTTGTAATACATAAATAACTGGCACTTAATCATACCGTTATAAAGCTTTCTTCGTTTATCGGCCTTTCTGCCGAACGCCTTTTCAAATTCCTCATCGGGGCTTATTATGCTGTATGACCAGCCGTGTTTCTTTTCAAACACCCTGCCCATATCCTTATAAATAGCCTCGCACTCTGTTATATCAAGAAGTCTTTCGCCGTAGGGCGGGTTACATATAAGAGTGCCTCTCTCCGATTTGGGAGCAAACTTCTTGACATCCGCCACCGAGAAATTAACCAAATCGTCAACGCCCGCCCTCTGTGCATTAACCTTTGCAATTTCAATCGCCTTTGCATCAATATCCGAGCCGAAGGCTTCAAAATCGTTGGGCTCACGCACAAGGCTTTTTGCTCTCTCTCTTTCCTCTTCCCAAACATTTCTCGGAATAACGCCGAATCTTTCTGCAGAGAAGCGGCGATTTATGCCCGGAGCAATATTTGCCGCCATCATTGCACCCTCAATGATAATCGTTCCCGAGCCGCACATAGGGTCATAAAGCTTATGATACGGTCTTAAATGCGAAAGACTGCAAAGTGCAGCGGCAAGGGTTTCTTTAATAGGTGCATCATTTGCATCAAGGCGGTAGCCTCTTTTGTGAAGACCCATTCCCGATGTATCAATAAGAAGAGAAACTTTATCTTTCATTATTGAAAACTGAATCTGATGAACGGGACCCGTTTCCTCAAACCACTCGATACCGTATTTTGATTTCATTCTCTCAACAACCGCTTTTTTAATGATAGCCTGGCAATCGCGTGTGCTGAAAAGAGCTGAATTTATTGAATATCCTTTAACGGGAAATGCGTCGAGCGAGCCAATCCATTCTTCCCACGGAAGTGCTTTTGTGCCCTGAAAAAGCTCTTCAAAGCTTCTTGCTTCAAAGGTGCCCACAAGAATCTGCACTCTTTCTGCAAATCTGGAGCAGATATTAACTCTTGCAAGAATGTTTTCGTCACCGCTGAAAAGCACTCTGCCGTTTTCGGCAACAACATTTTCTGCACCGAAATCCTTTAACTCCCCTGCTATGAGGGATTCAATTCCCAAAAGGCACGGTATAACAAAATTAATCTTCATTAAACTTCTCCTGAAAAAGGCGGGAACCGTTGCCGATTCCCGCCGCTTACTGAATGTTTTATATCATTGACAAGCGGCTAAACTCATCATTCAACCTCAGGTGTGATAAGTCCGTATCCGCCGTCATTTCGCTTATAAACAACGCTTACATCACCGCTTGCTTCATCAAGAAAAACATAGAACTGATGACCTACAAGATTCATCTGAAGGATTGCCTCTTCAACCGACTGAGGTTTAAGAGAAACAGTTTTTCTTCTTACAAGCTCAAACTCAACTTCCTCTGCAACTGCTTCTTCAGCCTGTGCAAAAGCATCAAAATTGCCTGAACGCAGCTTCTTTTCAAGTCGGGTCTTGTTTTTGCGAATCTGTCTGATAAGAGTATCAACGCACTTATCAAGGGCTTCGTTCATATTCTCGGCTCTTTCCTGAGCTCTGAAAATCATTCCGCCGTTCGCAACGGTGATTTCAACGGTTTGCGATGACTTCTCAACAGTTACCGTTATTTTAGCTTCTGCCTCAGCTCCGAAAAACTTCTCGATTTTTGCAAGCTTTTTCTCGGCGTGGTCCTTAAAAGACTCTCTGGGCGAACACTTTCTACCTGTAATTGTGATTTTCATACAGTCATCTCCTTTATATGCTTTTGAAGAATTACCTTTCTTCAATTATAGTGTAGCATATATAAACAAAAAAATAAAGAGTTTTTTGAAATTTTTAAATATTTTTAACAAAAATTCCATAAAGTCGATAACTGTATGCATTATTCAATTTTTAAATTACTGCTGTTTTATGCCTTGTTACGTGACATCCGACATTAACGGCAACGGGCAGACCCGCTATATGAGTGGGTTTTGCTTCTATTGCAACGCTCAGAGCTGTTGTTTTGCCGCCGAAGCCCTGAGGTCCGATGTCAAGCTCATTTATTTTTTCAAGGATCTCTTCTTCCATTATTGAATAGAATTCATCCTTGTTTTTTTCGCTTACATTTCTGCAAAGTGCAGTTTTCGCAAGAAGGGCACATTGCTCAAAGGTGCCGCCTATTCCGATTCCAAGCACCATAGGCGGGCAAGGGTTGCTGCCTGCTGTTTTAACGGCATCAACAACAAAATCAATTATATCTTCTCTTGTTGCGGAAGGGGTAAACATCTTTATGCAGCTCATATTTTCGCTTCCGAAGCCCTTGGGTGCAACAGTTATTTTAACCTTATCTCCGTCAACAATTCTTGTGTGAAGCACTGCGGGGGTGTTATTGCCGGTATTTATTCTTCTTAACGGGTCTTTAACAACCGAGCATCGAAGATAGCCTTCAGTGTAGCCCGCGGCAACGCCGCTGTTTACAGCTTCCTCAAAGCTTCCGCCTACCAGATGAACATCCTGACCGATTTCGGCAAATATAACCGCCATACCCGTATCCTGACAAATCGGAATATCAAGCTCTCTTGCCGCATCAAGATTATCCGAAAGCGATTTCATTATGCTTTTGGGCAGCTCACAGGTTTCGCAGAGTGCACATTCTTTTATTCTTTCTTCAAGATCCTCGGGCAAGAATTTATTAGCCTGAATGCAGAGCTCTTTAACCTTTTCTTTTATAATATTAACATCAATTTCTCGCATAATTGCTTATCATCTCACAATATCATAAAAAAACGGGGGCAATAACCCCCGTTGAAAATTTAAACTTAACAACACGGATTAAACTAACGGCACGCGTTAATTAATCTTATTGTCTGGAGCCGCCTCTGCGTGAATACCCGCCGCTTCCTCTTTTTGAATCGCTTGCACGCTTAAGGTCAGTCATTTTCTCGTCACTCACCTGCTTGAAGCGAGCCATCATATCTTCAAAAGACTGCTTCTCGCCTGCTGCGGGAGCATTGGTTTTCTGCCCGTTCCAAACATTGGGTGCGGGGCGTCTTTCACTTCTGGGCTTTGCAGGTCTCTGAGGCTTCTGCTCCTTGGGCTGCTCGTTACTGAGCTTTCTGATTGAAAGGCTGATTTTACCCTCGGGACTCACCGAAATAACCTTTGTTTTAACTTCCTGACCAACGGTGAGATGCTGCTTAATATCCTTAACGTAATCGGATGCTACTTCAGAAATATGAATCATTCCTGTTTTGCCGCCTTCAATTTCAACAAAAGCTCCGAAATCCGTCAAGCCTGTTACTTTTCCGCTGACTATTGCGCCTTCTTCGATTTGCATACGTTATGTAGATCCTTCCATATAAATATATAAATATGAACTGCTTTTGCAGTTTTATGACACAGCTGCGGAATCGTAATAAACTCTTTCTTCGGGCAAAGCGTAGCCGTATTTTTCTCTTGCAATACGCTCGATATAATCTGCACTGTCGCCCTGCTCGATAAGCTCGGAAAGAGCTTCATTTTCCATAATCTGGCTTGTGTATTCCGATTCAAGCTCAGCGATATATCTCTCTTGCTCTTTAGCCTCAGCACGCAGGCTGATTATTGTTACAATAAAGATGCTCGAAACAAGGAAAAGAGCAATCAGAGCAATATAGCTGAACTTGTGTTCTTTGTTAACTTTTATTTTTTCAGACATATATTAATCCCTCTGTTTTTTATTATGGGAACACTTATCAAAATAACCTATTAAATTATACACTATACCCTGCCTCTTTTGCAAGTTAAATTTTGTTTTTTTAGCAAATTTTCTTATTATTTTTTTATTAAAACCAAATATTTTATTATATAACAACTTAATCCTCTTAAAAACAGCATTAATCGGCTTGAAAACCAGACCTGCAAGACCTCTGACTGCCTTTGAAACAAATCTTGAAAACCTTATTGCAACCGCACCGAAAGAGAAATAATAAATAAGCCAACCGAGAATTTGGGCAAAAACAACATAAAATCTTATCTTGCCGTAATCAACGGTCAGGATATAGCAGAAATTCAGAAAAGTGCATACCAGAAAATAAAGCAAATCCATAAAAAGCACAAAGCCTTTTGATTCGGATATAATTATTCTTACAGTCCTAAAAACATCATACAAGATACCGAGCAAAAAGCCGAATCCTATTGAAAAAAGAAAAATCTGCGTTTGCTCGGCAACCCCCTGAATATACACCATTATCTGAACACTCTGCTGAAAAATCCGCCGCCGCTGCCCGAATTGGAGTTTTCGGAATAAATAAGTGCGGAAATATCGCCTTCTACCGTGAGCTCCCCTACATCAACGCTGAGCTTATTGATATGCAAGTCTGAGCCTTTAACCGTTAATTCGCCAAGCTCCGTAAAAACAACAACGGTTTCTTCGTCAAAGCTGTCAACATCCGAAACACCCGAAACGGTGAGCATTCTTCTGCCTTCAAGGACAATATTAT
This sequence comes from uncultured Clostridia bacterium, assembly GCA_937880805.1. Taxonomy (GTDB): domain Bacteria; phylum Bacillota; class Clostridia; order Oscillospirales; family Acutalibacteraceae; genus CAG-177. The sequence continues at coordinate 15,369 of CALGRR010000117.1, read as the reverse complement.
GCGGAATAACTGCGTTTCTTTTTTCCTCTGCCATATAAAAAACCTCCCTTTAGCATTTCAATTAATGATATGCTTCGGGAGGATTAATTATAACGCTCTGAACATCATTGCCGCACTTTCTTTTGTTGCGTGCTCGCTCACATTAAGAACTTCAAAACGGCTTGTGTTGGAGCCAAAGGTTATTTCGATTATGTCGCCAACCTTAACATCATATGATGCTCTGGCAACCTTACCGTTTACGGTAACGTGCTTTGCATCGCACGCTTCGTTTGCAACGGTTCTTCTTTTGATTATTCTTGAAACCTTAAGATATTTATCAAGTCTCACTAAAACATCTCCTGAATTAAGTAACCGCCGAAAAATCGGCGGTTACTGTAAAAGCAAACTTATTTTGCAACCTTAGCCTTAAGAGCAGCGCCTGCCTTGAAAGCGGGAACCTTTGTTGCGGGAACAGTGATTTCTGCACCTGTCTGAGGATTGCGAGCCTTCTTTTCTGCACGTGCACGAACCTCGAATGTGCCAAAGCCAACGAGCTGAACCTTATCGCCTGCTGCAAGAGCATCAGCAACTGCTGCGAAAACTGCGTTAACAGCCTTTTCTGCACACTTCTTTTCGATTCCTTCGTTCTTTGCTATTGCGTTTACGAGTTCTGTCTTATTCATTTTTCTTACTCCATTCTTTTGAATTCTATTTATAAATACCAAAGTATTCATATCCGATTTTTAATTTTCACTTCATCCCAGAGAGCATCAAGCTCTTCAAGCGAAGCTTCTTTCATATCAATTCCACGCTCTTTTGCAAGCTTTTCAACCTCAACAAATCTTGCAAGGAATTTATCGCTTGCTGCCGTTAACGCCTCTTCTGCATCAACCTTTATAAAGCGTGAAACATTGACAACCGAAAACAGAATATCGCCAAGCTCTTCCGCCATATTGACGGAATCTTTATTTTCGATTGCCGCCCTGAGCTCTGCCGTTTCTTCGGTAACCTTATCGAGAGCACCCGAAACATCGTTCCAATCAAAGCCGACATCTGCCGCTTTTTTCTGAAGCTTTGTTGCTCTCATAAGAGCAGGAAGCTCACGGGGCACGCTGAGCATTGAATCGCCCGTTGTTTTCTGGCCCTTTGTTTTGCGTTTGATTGCATCCCAATTTGTGAGAACATCATCAACGCCCGAAACCTTGACTTTGCCGAAAATGTGAGGATGGCGTTCAATAAGCTTTTTGCAGACTCCGTCGGTCACATTGTTAAAATCGAATGTGCCCGCTTCATCCTCCATCTGTGCGTGAAAAACAACCTGCATAAGCAAATCGCCAAGCTCCTCGCACATCAGTTCTTTATCGTTTTTATCGATTGCCTCAATAACCTCATAGGTTTCTTCAATAAGATTCTTTCTTATGCTTTCGTGGGTCTGCTCGGCATCCCACGGGCAGCCGCCCGGAGCTCTGAGGAGCCGCATAATACTTAACAAATCCTGCATATCATAGCAATCTTTGAGCTGAAAGTCAAGCATTTCAGGGCACCTCCGGGAAATCTTTTTTCTATTTTAACCTAAAAGTCCGTATTTTTCAAGAGTTTTTGCAATTTTTTCTCCTTTTGGCAAAACAATAACGTCTTCTTTTGCAATGCCCTTGATAAGAAGAAGCGAAACAGCATAAACAACTGCGGCAAGTCCGATTGAAATAACGGTTGAAACCGTGCCCATATTAAGCAGGCTTTCGGATGCGTCAACGGGGAAAAGCTTTGAGAGAAGTCCGTTAGCGGCAAAAGCCGTAACGCCGCAGAGTGCAGCACAAATAAAGGGTTTGACAAAAACGGATTTCCAATGAACCTTTACTTTTGATATTCTGAGAAGTGAGATGAGGTTGCACAAAACAATAACCACATAGAAAAGAATTGTGCCCACCACCGCACCGTAGATATTTATTTTGGGATTTCCCACGAGAATGAAATTGCAGGTGATTTTGCATATTGCACCCACCACAACAGATTTAACGGGAATATCCGTTCTTCCGATAGCCTGAAGCATATTTGTTATGGGTGTTGAAATTGCCATTATGCAGGTTGCAAAGCCATATGACATAAGAATGGGTGCAACAACGGGAATTGCATCGGAGCTTGCTCCCCTGCCGTAAAGTATGGTTAATATCGGAGAAGCAAGAGATGCCATACCGATGCCTGCGGGAAGAGCGATGAGCATTCCTATTCTTAAAACGGTTTCTATTGTTGATTTAACGCTCTTTTTATCTTTGGTTGCCCAGGCGGCGGCAAGGGCGGGAAGTGCACTCACGCCGAGCTGAATTGTTATTGTGGGCACAAGATTCTTGAAATCGAGAGCTGTACCGTAAGCACCCCAGAGATATTTAACAACCTCTGCCTGATTTGAAAGGTCAAGTCTTGAAAGGCTTACCGCTTCATTCATTGCCTCGGAATGCATACCCACAACCATATTAAAGCCCGTTTCAAGTGCGGTTGCAAGCCTTGTCTGAATGGTGACGGTATCAATAAGGTTGGTTATGTTGAGGATAAGAGCACTGATAACCATAGGAATGGCAATCTTAATCATATCCTTCGCAATAACCTCGCCCTGACGGGCTTTGGGAGAATTGACAAGCTGAACTCTTGTGAAGCCGTCGCCTTTGATTTTATAGCAAATCATAAGAAAAACGGTGCTTGCTACCGAGCCGACGGTAACGCCCATAACCGCTGCCGCAGCAGCCCAGGGAACAATAACGCTGTTTGCTTCGGTGAGGCTTGTTACCTGATTGCCGAAAACGGTTGCCGAAATATTGCCGCTTGCAAGCATACCGCTTTCATACTGACCTTCACCGATGCCGATAACTATTTTTGAGAGAATGAGACCTATAACCAGCTTGCCAAGAGCTTCAACAACCTGGGATATTGCCGTTGGAGTCATATTGCGAAGACCTTCGTAATAGCCTCTGTAAGCCGACATAAAGCAGCAGAAGAAAATTGAGGGTGCAACGCAGAGAACTGCGGGAAGGCTGGGCTTGCCCGCAACAAGGGCACAATAGGGATAGGCGGCAATAAGCAGAACAAGAGTGCCCGCCGTGCCTACAATAATAAATATTTTTTTTGATACATTAAATACCGCCCTTGCTTCACGGTAACGCTCAAGAGCAACATTCTCTGCAACCATTCGCGAAACCGCAACGGGCAGACCTGCCATTGAAATGGCAAATATGGGCGTATAAACCTCATAAGCCGAATTGAAATATCCTCTGCCCACTATGCCAATCATATCGGTAAGAGGAATCTTGAACAACACACCTATGAGCTTAACAAGAACAACGGCAAACATCAACATCATTGCACCGTTAAGAACGGACTGTTTCTTTTCCGAAGCCAAAAGGCTCACTCTCCTTTATTCTGAATATTATCCCGTAAACTCTCTCAACAGACAATCCTCGGGAAGAATTGAATAACCGATTTTTTCAAACATCTCAAGCTTTTCAATAAGCTCCGATGCCATTTCCTGATAATGATTATCTTTTATATTTTTAAGAAGCTTCAACGCCTCTGCACCTACAACACAAGGCTCGCAGGCATGAAACGAATTCAGCTTTATATCTGCATTTTCTTCAAAAGGAAAGAGATATTTATCCTCTCCCCTTGTTACGCTTTTCCAAATATCAAAGGTGCCTTCAACGGGCATTGCTCTGAATTTATAATCCCGCAGCATACGCCTTAAAAACCGCAGATTTCTTTTTGAAAGAAACGATTCACCGTTTTCATCATAAACTCTTGAAGATACGCTCACATAGATTTTAAAAAGGCTTTTTTCTTCAAGTGTATCGGTAATTATCGGATTTAATGCGTGAAGCCCTTCAATAATAATAACATCTTTTTCCGAAAGAACGATTTTCTTTGCCTCATCGTGCCTTTTTCCCGTTGTGAAATCAAAGACCGGCAGAAGGCTTTCGCCCGTTTGTGCAAGCTCTCGCAGGCAGAAATGAATAAGCTCAATATCGAGTGCCTCAACGCATTCATAATCGGGCTCTCCGTTTTCATCAACGGGATAGCCTTCGCTACGTGTCTTATAAAAATCATCGAGAGAAACGGTATATGCTTTTCCTCCGAGCTTTTCGATTTCTTTTGAAAGCAATGAAGCTGTTGTGGTTTTTCCGGATGAGCTGGGCCCTGCAAGCATTACGATTTTCACATCTTTATTATCGAATATCCTTTTTGCCGCCGCATTAACCGACTTATGATAATTCTCATTGCATTCCCGAATGAATTCTTCGGAATTTGCGGAAAGCCCGTTTATTGTTTTAACTGTGTATTCCTTTATTGCTGTCATATCATCACCTCTGGGTTCAGAGTTATTTTTACCCCATAAAATTTAGTATGACAAATAAAAGCTCTTTATTCCGTTTTTGCGTTCCGTTATTTTATCGAAGCCCGAAATATATTCGTAAGGATATTTATAGTTGTATATTCTTTCAACATTTGTGCCGCCGGGCTCGCAAAGCTTTGTTACACCGCCCGCACCGGCAGCAAGCACCGTGTGGCATTCTTCCATCATAAACACATTATAAAGGCACTCGTTGCCCTCGGTGCACCAGCCTACATTTTCAAGGTTGCCCACACACTTGCTCTGACGGTACATATAATAAGGCTTATACATACGGCTGAGCCTTGACGAAGCATATTCAAGCATAGCCTTTGCTTCATTGCCGCCCGTTACCTTTGCCCCCGATGCGTTAAGCTCAGATGAACGCTTCAGTGCAAGAGTGTGAACGGTTATGTTTTCGGGTCTTAATGAAATTGCGGTGTCAACGCTCGCCATAAATTCTTCAACCGTTTCTTCGGGCAAGCCCGCAATCAAATCCATATTTATACTTTTGAAATCATAGGCTCTTGCAAGCTGATAAGCCTTTACTGCCTGCTCAACAGAATGCTTTCTGCCTATAATATCAAGGGTTTTCTGATTAAAGGTCTGAGGATTAATGCTGATTCTTTCAACATTATGAAGCTTCAAGGCTCTTAATTTTTCGGGGGTAACGGTATCGGGTCTGCCGATTTCAACCGTATATTCACGCAATGCCGATAAATCAAAGCCTTTTTCAACCGAGCAGAGAAGACTGTCAAGCTGAGATGCTTCAAGCACACCCGGAGTGCCGCCGCCGAAATATATGCTTTCAAGCTTCAACCCCAATTCCGATGCGATTTTTCCCGTTATTTCAAGCTCCTGCGAAAGCATTTCAAGGTATTCGGGCAAGAGCTTTCTTGCACTCGGATTTGAAATCGAATGCGAAACAAATGAGCAATAGCTGCACCTTGTCGGGCAAAACGGAATTGAAACATAAAGACTGAATGAATTTTTTTCAGAAAGAGCAACTATCTTTTCCTCTGCTGCCGCTACCGTTGCCGCAAGGTCTGCCTTTTCTTTGCTCACAAGCAAATCCTCGGTAAAATATCTGTATGCCGCTTCTTCGCCCATACTTTCATTAAGCCTTAACATCAGCTTTGAGGGTCTGACACCCGTCAGCACACCCCAGGGCGGAGTGTATCCCGTTATATCGGATAACGCCTCAAAAATAAGCTGTGCCGTTTTAAGCTCGCTTTTATCCCGAAGCTCATTTTCGCCGCATATAACATCTGACTGAAGGGTGCGGTTTTCGCCGTCAATAAAAGCTTCAACCGTTATTCGGTTTCCGCCGTCAATCGGCCCGCATCTTGTTATAATCTGCTTTGAATCCTCGCCGCTTTCGTCATAAACAATATTAATTTTTTCGTTGGGATAATAAACCCTGCACAGATTTTCGCATTCATAGTGAAAATCGTGCCCGAAAATTCTTAAAATCATTTATCTTTCCATCCTTCTGATATACCAATTACGTTTTCTTTCTCTTTCAAGGGTTGTATCCTTGCTGTGACCGGGTAATATCCTGTAATCGCCGTCAAGTTCAACAAGCTTTTTCAAAGAGTTATTCAAATCCGCTTCGCTGCCGTCAAAGAAATCCGTTCTTCCCGCAGTCATACAAAAAAGAGTGTCGCCTGTAAAAATCACTCTGTCATCGCCCTCTGTAATATAACAGACGCCGCCCCTCGTGTGACCGGGAGTGTGCAAAACTTTTATTTCATTTTTGCCGAGAGTTAAAACATCGCCGTCGGAAACGGTAATATCGGCATGAACGGGAATCTGCGGCATAGGAAAATTGCCGTCCGCAAGGCTCTTTTTGGGGTCAAGCAGATGCTCTCTGTCGTTTTCGTGAATAACAACCTTTGCTCCCGTTGCTTTTTTTAAGCCGTCAACTCCGAGAATATGGTCAAAATGTCCGTGAGTAAGAAGTATATATTTAAGCTTTATGTTTGCATTTTCCGCCAAAACCTCGGGAATTGATTTTTCATACCAGCCCGGGTCAACGATTGCCGCCTCTCCCGTTTCTTCATCAAAAACGAGATAGCAGTTTGCAAACACCTCGTGTTCCATCTGAATCTGTGTAATTTTCATTCTATCACCTTTTATCCCAAACGTCTGTATCCATAACAATGGTTACGGGCCCGTCATTTTCTATGCTGACAAGCATATCTGCCGCAAAAACACCTTTTTCAACCTTTGAAACTCCGTTATCCGAAAGGCAGGTGCAAAAATATTCATAGAGTGAATTTGCCTCATCGGGCGGTGCGGAATCCGTAAACGAAGGCCGGTTGCCCTTCTTTATATCCGCACACAGAGTGAACTGCGATATAACAAGGATTTCTCCGTTAATATCCAGCACGCTTTTATTCATTTTTCCTGCTTCGTCCTCAAAAACACGGAGCTTTGCGATTTTTGCCGCAAGCAGCTCTGCCTGAGCCTTTGTATCTCCCTGCATAACACCGAGAAGAACATTATAGCCCTTGCCTACGCTGCCCTTTACTTCGCCGTCAACGCTGACGCTTGATTTTTTTACTCTTTGAATTACTGCACGCATTTTATACACCCGAGCGTTCGATGCTCAGAACGCTCTCAACCTTTTCCAATTTTGCAACAACGGAATTGAGATGCTCAACACCGTTGACCGAAACGGTAACAATAACCGTTGCCCTGCCGTCTTTTGTGTTTCTTGTGCTTATATCATTAATCATAATTCTCATATTTGCAAGCAGGCTCGAAACATCTGCAAGCAAGCCGATGCGGTTGAGGCAATGAATGCTGAGAGTGCATTTAAAGTCCTCTTTGAGGTTTGAATCCCAATAGGCCTTTATCCATCTTTCAGGCTCGCCTGCCTGACTTATATCGGCGGGCACATTTGTGCAATCCCTTGTGTGGATTGAAACGCCGTGACCTCTTGTTATAAATCCGATTATATCATCACCCGGCAGAGGGTTGCAGCAACGGGAGAATTTGATGAGGCAGTTATCGATGCCCTCAACAATAACGCCCTCTTTGCTCTTGGTTTTCTTTTTAATCGGAGCTATTGTTATTACGGGCTCCTGGGTTTTTACAAGCTTTGAATAATCCTCTTTGATTCTGGGCATAAGACGGATAAGCGAAATGCCGCCGTAGCCCAGAGCCGCATAAAAATCTTCAACGCTCTTGCAATGCTGTCTTTCTGCAATTTTTTCTATGAATTCATCATAATCGGCATCCGAAAGGCGGATAAAGTTGCGTTTAAACTCTCTTTCAACCTCCGCCTTGCCTTCAAGAATGTTTTCTTCTCTCTTCTCTTTCTTGTACCACTGTCTGATTTTTGCTCTTGCCTGGCTGGTTGTTACAATATTAAGCCAGTCACGGCTGGGACCCTTGCCCTGCTGCGACGAGGTGAGAACCTCAACGATTTCACCCGTTTTAACCTGATAATCAAGCGGCACAATTCTTCCGTCTACCTTCGCACCAACCATTTTGTTGCCTACTGCGGAGTGGATGGCATAGGCAAAGTCAATAACCGTCGCTCCTGTGGGGAGATTGAAAACATCACCCTTGGGAGTGAAAACAAAAACCTCTTCGGGCACAAGGTCGCTCTTGATTGTTGAAACAATATCTTCAACATTTTCGCTCTCACTCTGATTTTCAAGAAGCTGTCTTATCCACGAAAGACGCTCCTCAAATTTAGCCGCACCGTTTATGCCGAGCTTATATTTCCAATGAGCCGCAATACCGTATTCAGCAGTATGGTGCATTTCCCAGGTTCTTATCTGAACTTCAAAGGGAATACCCTCTTTGCCGAGAACCGTTGTGTGAAGCGACTGATACATATTGGGCTTGGGAGTTGAGATATAATCCTTGAATCTGCCCGGAATAGGCTTGAACATATCGTGGATTATACCGAGGCAGTTATAGCAGTCGATAACCGAATCAACAATTATTCTTACTGCGTAAATATCATAAATTTCATCGAAATTCTTGTTCTGTCTGAACATTTTGCGGTGGATGCCGTGAACGGATTTTATTCTGCCGCTTATCTGTGCACCCGCAACCGAAGCTTTTATTCTCTCTTCGATTCTTGCTTTAATATCATCAAAGAATTCGTGTCTTGACTGATTCTGATTTTCAAGCGACTTTTCAATATCGTGATAAGCAACGGGGTCAAGATAGCTGATAGAAAGGTCCTCAAGCTCCTCCTTGAACGCTCTGATACCGAGGCGGTGAGCTATGGGAGCATAGATTTCAAGAGTTTCTTTTGCTATTTCAAGCCTTCTCTGAGGCTCCTTGAACATAAGAGTTCTCATATTGTGCAAACGGTCGGCAAGCTTGATAATAATAACTCTTATATCCTTTGACATCGCAAGAAGCATTTTGCGGATATTCTCGGATTGCTGCTCCTCTTTTGTCTGCAAAGGAACTTTACCGATTTTTGTTACGCCGTCAACCAGATCGGCAATAGTTTCGCCAAACAGCTTTTTAACCTCATTATGAGTCAAGCTTGTGTCCTCAACAGTATCGTGCAGAATAGCTGAAATAATCGAGGCACTGTCCATTCCGAGGCGTGCAAGTATTATTGCAACCGAAAGCGGATGCATTATATACGGCTCGCCCGAAAGTCGCTTCTGACCCTCGTGGGCATTGTTTGCGATTTCATATGCCTTCTTTATATCAAGGATTTCTTCTTCGGAGTAGTTTTTGCCAACAATCTCAACAAGTGCCTCCAGAGCAAGCTCCGGTGTTGCAAAAACATCCTTTTCACCGTTATTCAAGCTGTTGTTCATACGGCTTGTTTCCTCCTGTCATTTCTGACGTTAAATAAAGCTTTTTATCTTTTTGAGTATTTCGGAATCCTCAAGATTAACCTTTGGCGGATTATCGGGAACAAAAACCCTTCCGCCGAATTCGGTTTCAAGAATGCCCATTTCAAGCATTATTTCAACCACCGCCGATATTCTGGCAAGTTTTTCGCCGTCATCCCCGAGTCTTACGCAAAGCATTTCGCAGCATTTATCGGGCAGCGGCTTATTCTTTATGCACTTGAATACGCTGACTTCAAGCTCTCTGTCGGGAAGAAGATTGAGTGCTTCTTCACGGGTGAGCTTTTCGTTTCGTTTGAATTTATCAAAAAGGCTGATTGAGGCAAGAACCTTTTCTTCATCGGTGAGCGAAGGTTTCATCCCTCTTACTATAACCGAAACCCTCTCATCACCGTTATATGTGTTTTTATCAAGATTAACCGCAAGGTCAACAACATCGCCTTTTTCATACGGGAACAGAATCTCGGGCATTCCGAAATAAACAACTCCCGTTCTTGCACCGTTTTTGGAAACCATCATTCTTATATGCTTTCCGTCGGATACGCTGTTTATATCATCAATTCTGACTCCGAAAAGTCCGAAGCAGGGCTGCGGATTGCCTGCACCGAAGGGTTCAAGATAAGCGAGCGACGAAAGCAAATCAAGGCTTATTGAACCGGGAAGCAGCTTGCAATCGATTTTCTGGAGTGCAAAGGGCATTTCTTTGTTTGCCGCATATTCGTTAAGACGGCATCGAAGCTCAAATATTCTTGATGACTTTAAGCCAAGACCAGCCGCAAGAGTGTGCCCGCCGAAATGGTCAAGGCAGTCTGATACGGATTCAATCGCATCATAAATTGAAAAGCCTTCAATGCTTCTGCAGGAGCCCTTTGCGTTTTCTCCGTCACGGGAAATAACAACGCAGGGTCTGCCGTATCTTTCAACCATTCTTGCCGCAACAATTCCTATAACGCCCTGATGCCAGCCCTCACCGTCAACAACAATCACTCTGTCGTTAAGCATTTCGGGGTTTTCTCTGAGCTGCTTTTCCGCCTGCGAAAAAATATCGGTTTCTGTTTGCTGGCGTTTTGAATTCATTGAATTGATTTCTTCCGCAAGCAGCGATGCACTCTCATCATCATCGCACAAAAGAAGGTCAAGGGCTTTGTTTGCGGAGCTCATTCTGCCCGCCGCATTGATTCTGGGGCATACGGTGAACGCTGCGGTTGATGAAGTGAAAAACTTGTTATATATGCCCGCCTCCTGCATAAGTGCGGTTATGCCCGGTCTGGGCTCTTTATTTATCATTTCAAGACCTTTTCTGACCATAACTCTGTTTTCTCCCGTAAGGGTAACAACATCGCCTATGGTGCCCAGTGCAACAAGGTCGCCGTATTCCGAAAGAAGCATATCCTCTTCTCCGCCCTCGAGAGCACAAACGAGCTTGAACGCAACACCCACGCCCGACATTTCTTTGAAGTTGCTCGGGCAGTCTTCTCTGTGAGGGTCAACAACGGCAATCGCATCGGGAAGTTCTTCGCCAACCTTGTGATGATCGGTAATAACGAGGTCTATGCCGAGTTCCTTGCACTTTTTTGCCTCTTCTATGGCAGAAACACCGTTATCAACGGTAACTATAAGTTTAACGCCCAGACCTGCAAGATACTCAATGGCACCGCAGTTCATTCCGTAGCCCTCGGAAATTCTGTCGGGGATATATCTGATAACATCTGCTCCCCTTGTTTCAAGATATGAATAAAGAAGAGCGGTTGCCGTTACGCCGTCGGCATCATAATCACCGAAAACGCAGATACGCTCAAAATCATCTATGGCAAGATTTATTCTTTCCGATGCCGCATCCATATCCTTAATGGAAAGAGGGTCAAGGGTAAGCCTTGCATCGGTATCAAAAAATCTGTCTATCTCATTTATATCGCCAAGACCTCTTGATGTTGCAATAAGAGCTGCGAAAGGATCGGCACAAAGCTCCTGAGCAACAGTTGCGGCAAAATCCTTATCGCATTTTGCCACGGTCCATTTCTTTCTTCTCAAACCAGATCATTCCTTTCAATCATAATAGTATATCACCTATAATAATAATTTTCAAGTTTATTTATATAAATATATTATATATAACTATGCAAATTGCAAATAGTTACAAAAAACGATATAAAACACCCTTATTTTGTAACCCGATTGTAACTATACGGTAAAAAAATCTGAATTTTTCTGGTGTAGTATAAGCTGTGAAATGGAGGTTTTATCCGTGAAAGAAAAAATCAAAAACGAAATAAGAATATTCAGAAGCGAAACAAAGCCCGTTGAATACGCTTTCTGGTGGCTTTGCAGAATAATTATGTTCACCGTTCTTGCAGAGGCTTTGCAAAACGAAGATGAAGGATATTATAATCTTCAGGTGATTGTTAACACGGTACTTCTGTTTGTGCTGCCCACGCTTCATATTCTGCCAAGAAAATATTTCTTTCTTGCAAGAATTACATACCGTGCTCAAACCGTAGCAAGCTTTATGGTTATTGCAACCTGCTATCTCGGAGTATACAAAAGCCTTTACAACGAAACCTGGTTTTACGATTTCTTTGTGCATTTTCTTGGCGGACTTCTTTGCGTGCCTGCAGGTGTTTATCTTATCAATGCAATGGCAAACGGTAAAGAAAAGCTTTCACCTCTTATGGGAAGCGTTGCAGGCTTCGGTCTTTCCTGCTTTACAAGCTTAGGCTGGGAATGCTATGAATTCCTCTTTGACTGGATAACCGGAGAGGCAACACAGCATTGGTATGAAACCCCGTTTTCGCCGTTTATCGAAATGTTTCCCACAGACCCGATGAGATACCCGCTTTTTGACACAATGACAGATTTGCTTGCGGGTCTTATCGGTGCGATAATCGGAGGAACAGCAATAAGAATTATTTACGAAGTTAAAAAGAAAAAATAAGTTCTTTTGTTGCATTTGCTCAATCGGTTTGATATTATATAACTATCAAGCTGAAAGGAGCAAAGCTATGCACACTTTAAAAATCGGAATTCTCAAAGATATGCATAAACAGCTGCCCAAATACTGCGTTGTTGCAAAAAAAGATATCGGCGTTTGGGAATATACCAAAGGCTCATTTCTCGGTGACCGCTATGAAATGAGTGATTTCAAAGGCGAAATCAAAAGCGGTGACAGATGGTTTCCCGCATACGATTCGGCTCACTTTTTCAAAGCAAGCGTTGTTGTGCCCGAAGAAATGAACGGACTCAACATCAGAGCAAAGCTTGCCGTTGGCGGCGAGGCTCTTGTTAAATGCAACGGCAAATTTGTTGCAGGCTGCACATCAAGAGATATAATCCCCGACCGTGCCGAGGTTGATTTGGGAATACATAAAGCAGGCGAAACACTTTGTTTTGAGATTGAAGCAACGGTTGATTCTATGTCCTTCTGCGACCCCGCAATGGACGGTGCTGAATATCAGGACTGCTATTTCGGCGAAACAAGCATTTTTGCCGTTGACAGCGAATGCGAAGGATATTACACGGACATAGAGGTTGCTTTCGATGCCCTCAATTTTATTAAAGACGAGCATATCAAGAGCAAGGTTTATGCCGCTGTTGACGACAGTATGCATATTGTTGACTATGATTTTGAGCCTTCACAGGTCAGAAAAAGCATAGCGGAAGCAAGAAAATATTATCTTCAAAAGATAGCTGAAATTGATTGGAGTGCACAGAGCAAGGTTATACTTACGGGTCACAGCCACATTGACGTTGCCTGGCTCTGGAGAATTCAGGAAAGCATAAGAAAGAGTGCACGCACCTTCACAAACGTTACATCATTGATGGATATTTACCCTGAAATGACCTTCGGTCAGAGTCAGGCTGTGCTCTATCAGATGATGAAGGACCACTACCCCGAAATATATGCAAAAATCAAAGAAAAGGTTGCTGCGGGTCAGTGGGATATTTGCGGTAATGTTTGGGTTGAGGCGGATACAAACATCGCTTCGGGCGAAGCACTCATAAGACAGGTGCTTTACGGCACGGAGTTTTTCAAAAAGGAATTCGGCAAGGTTTCCAAAACCTATTGGCTGCCCGACTGCTTCGGCTTCACCTGGGCACTTCCGCAGATTATAAAGGGCTGCGGAATGGAAAACTTTATAACTTCAAAGCTTTCTTATAATGATACCACCAAATTCCCCTACAATATGTTTATGTGGCAGGGCAATAACGGCGACAAGATTTATGCTCATCTTATGCGTCCCTCATATAACTGCAACTTCCGTGTTGACGAAATTATGACAGCGGATGAAGAGTGCAACAACAAGAGCGAGCTCAACACATCAATGAGTATGTACGGCTACGGTGACGGCGGCGGCGGTCCCACAAGAAATATGCTTGAAAGAGGCAGAAGACTTCAGAATTTTCCAGGCCTGCCCAAAACCGAAATCGGTCACGTTGACGATTTCTTCAAAACATATCACGGCAAAGAAAATGAGCTTCCCGTATGGAACGGCGAAATGTTCTATGAAAACCACAGAGGAACATTCACAAGCCAGGCATTTGTTAAAAAGAACAACCGCAAGGGTGAATTCCTTTTCACAAGAGCAGAAATGCTTTCTGTTTTCGCAGAAATATTCCTCGGCAGGGAATATCCGAAAGAAGAGCTTGAAAAGGGCTGGAGAATCCTTATGACCAACCAGTTCCACGATATTCTTCCCGGCTCATCAATCCACGAGGTTTTTGAGGATTGCCGCAGAGATTATGCCGTAATGAACAAAATCGGCGAAGATATTTATAACGGTGCTCTCAACGCACTCGGCGGTGCGGTTACTGCGGATAAAAACAGCATAACCGTCTGGAATCTCACAAGTGCAAACAGCTATGAGCCCATTGAGGTTGAAGGTGTTCCCGAGGGAATGTATGTTTCAACAAGTGACGGTCTTTCACTCCCCTGTGCATATACAGACGGCAAGTTTATGTTCCTTCCCGATGAGCTTGAACCCATGAGCTGTAAGACCTTTAAGCTCATTGAGGGCGAATGCATTTATTCACCCGTTGAAGCTGAAAAGGATTATATTGAAAATGCTGTTCTCCGTGTTGAACTCAATGAAAACGGCAATATCACAAGCATTTACGATAAGCTCAACGAGCGTGAAAGCATAGACGGCAGAGGCAACATTCTTACCGTTTCGCTTGATAAATGCATTCACGAAACAGCCTGGAATCTTGAGCTCAACTATCACAAAAAGATGTGGGAGCTCAAGGCTGAAAGCATTGAGGTTGTTGAGAGAAATGCGGTAAGAAGCGTTATAAGAGCCGTTTACCCCTTCAACAAATCAAAAATCACCCAGGATATTATTCTTTATCAGAACGGTGAAAGCGTTGTTTTTGACACAACGGTTGATTGGCACGAAAGCGATAAGGTGCTCAAAGCGGGCTTTGATGTTGCTGTTATTGATACCGATGCAACATATGAAATTGCTCACGGTGCAACAAAGCGACCCACCCATTGGAACACCGCATATGACCTTACTCGCTTTGAGGTTGCGGCTCATAAGTGGGCTGACCTTTCAGAGGGCGGCTACGGCTGCAGCATTATCAACGACTGCAAATACGGCTATGATATTCACAACAGCCATATGAGAATAACTCTTATGCGTGCACCCACCTGCCCCGACAGAACGGGCGACCACGGCATAAACACATTCAAATACGCATTCCATCCCCACGCAGAGGATTGGAGAAACGATACCGTTCAGACGGCACACACCTTCAATGTTCCGCCCGTTGCAGTTTATAACGCAGAGGCAACAAACGGAAAAATCCCTGCAGAAGCTCCCTTTGTTTCGCTCAGCGAAAAGAATGTTATGATTGATGCTATCAAAAAGGCTCAGGACGGCAGAGGATACATTGTTCGAGTTGTTGAGCAGGAGCAGAAGAGAGGAACGGTTTCACTCGGCTGGTGCTTCGGATTTGAAAAGGTTATTGAATGCAATATGATTGAAGAGGATATTGCGGAAATCGCTTCAGATAACACCGAATTTGAATTTGCAATCAAGCCGTTTGAAGTTAAAACTTTCAGAATAGTATAAAAAATATCCACCGTGTTTCGAAAAGGAATACGGTGGATTCTTTTGTGTATACTCTTTGAAATAAATGAAGTTCACCTAACGGTGAGTGAAGTATCGCGAGCGACGTGAA
>CALGRR010000116.1 GCA_937880805.1 uncultured Clostridia bacterium | reverse complement strand
TAGTGCCCTTATAGGGCTTAATCAAGCCTCCGGCTTAGCCGGAGGTCCTGACTTATATGTTCAAAAGCGTATAATTTTCAAACCATAATGAAAGCGTGCAAATTGTGCACAAAATCGATAAAGCAAAATCAAAATCAACAATTGTTGAACTTCAGTTGAAGTTTGGTTGAAGAAAGTGTTTTATACTTACGGCATAAAGTGATAAAGGGGTATTTTATGAACGAAGTTAAAACACCGAAAAAGCCGATGATGTTCTATTACGGCATTTTTCTTGCGGTAATCATTCTTTTCAATGCGATTGTTATGCCGCTTCTGAGCAATATGAGAGTTAAAGAGGTTGATTACGGCACTTTTATCCGAATGACAACGGAGCTTAACGTTGACGAGGTTGAAATTCAGGATAATCAGATTGTTTTCAGCGACAAAAACGGAAATTTCTATAAAACGGGTCTTATGGAAGACCCCGCATTAACTCAAAGACTTTACACCGCAGGAGCGAAATTCTCAACGGAAATAGTTCAGGAAATGTCGCCGATTCTGAGCATACTTTTGAGTTGGATTTTACCTATGGCTCTTATGGTCGGACTCGGTCAGCTTGTGATGAAAAAATTCACGGATAAAGCGGGCGGCGGAAATTCCATGATGTTCAATATGGGCAAGAGCAATGCCAAGATTTATGTTAAATCCTCAAGCGGAATAAAATTCAGCGATGTTGCAGGCGAAGATGAAGCAAAGGAAAACCTGACAGAGGTTGTTGACTATCTTCACAACCCCGATAAATACAAAGCAATCGGTGCTTCAATGCCCAAAGGCGTTCTGCTTGTCGGACCTCCGGGTACGGGTAAAACAATGCTCGCAAAGGCTGTTGCAGGCGAAGCAAATGTTCCGTTTTTCTCAATTTCGGGCTCGGAATTTGTTGAAATGTTTGTGGGTATGGGTGCATCAAAGGTGCGTGACCTCTTCAAGCAGGCAAAAGAAAAAGCACCGTGTATCGTGTTTATTGATGAGATTGATGCCATAGGCAAAAAGCGTGATAATCACATCGGCGGCAACGATGAAAGAGAGCAGACTCTCAACCAGCTTCTGACCGAAATGGACGGCTTTGAGGGCAATACGGGCGTTATTATCCTTGCCGCAACCAACAGACCCGAATCCCTTGACCCTGCTTTGACACGACCCGGCAGATTTGACCGACGGGTTCCCGTTGAACTGCCCGATTTGAAAGGCAGAGAAGAAATTCTTAAGGTTCACGCAAGAAAAATCTGCGTGGGACCGAATGTTGATTTTTCTGCTGTTGCAAGAATGGCTTCGGGTGCATCGGGTGCGGAGCTTGCAAATATTGTTAATGAAGCGGCTTTGCGTGCAGTACGCAGAGGAAGCAGAGCAGCTATGCAGGCGGATTTTGAAGAAAGCATAGAGGTTGTTATTGCAGGCTATCAGAAGAAAAACTCTTTGCTGACCGACAAAGAAAAGATGATTGTTGCATATCACGAAATCGGTCACGCACTTGTTGCCGCAATGCAGACAAATTCCGCACCCGTTCAGAAAATCACGATAGTTCCGAGAACATCGGGTGCATTGGGTTATACAATGCAGGTTGACGAGGGCAATCACTATTTGATGAGTAAGGAAGAGATTGAAAATAAAATTGCCACCTATACGGGCGGCAGGGCTGCAGAGCAGCTTGCGGTCGGCTCGGTGTCAACGGGTGCAGCCAATGACATCGAACAAGCTACGAGGCTTGCAAGAGCGATGATAACCCGCTACGGTATGAGCGACGAATTCGGCATGGTCGCCCTTGAAACGGTTACAAATCAGTATCTCGGCGGTGATGCTTCGCTTGCGTGCTCGGCAGAAACGCAGACGGAAATTGACCGTCAGGTTGTTGCACTTATCAAAAAGCAGTATGACAAGGCAATGACGATACTTACCGAAAACAAGCAAAAACTTGACAAATTGGCACAGTATCTCTACGAAAAAGAAACCATTACGGGCGAAGAGTTTATGAACATATTGAATTCTTAATCGAGGCGATATTAATGAACATTAAGCTGAAAGCAAAAGACTTTTTCTCTGTTCCGAATCTGATAAGCTACCTGCGTCTGATACTTATTCCGTTTATCATATGGGCATATTGCGAAAAGGAAAGCGGTTTGCTGACTGCAATTTTCGTTGCGGTATCGGGTCTTACAGATGTTCTTGACGGTAAAATCGCACGCCGTTTTAATATGGTAACGGATATCGGCAAAGTGCTTGATCCTGTTGCCGATAAACTTACCCAAGCGGCAATGATGTATTGCCTGCTGACAAAATTTGAACTTATGCTGCCGGCATTAATTGTTCTCATAATAAAAGAAATTTTTATGGCGGTAACTGCAATAATGGAAACAAAATATTCCGCAAAAATCAACAGTGCATTGTGGTACGGCAAGGCTTGCACGGTTATTCTTTATGCTGTTATGCTAATTCTTTTGTTCTTCACAAATATTCCGCTTTGGCTTGCAAACACACTTATTGCGATTTCAATAGCTGCAATGATTATTTCAACCGTACTTTACGGCATTCACAGAATCAGACGAATCAAAAACGGAGGAAAAAATGAATAAGAAAACATTTTATAAATACATTTATATTTTCTTTATTTGCTGTGTGGTCGGTTTTACCGTTGAAACCCTTTGGTGCTTAATTAAAAACGGCTATATCGAAAGCCGAAAATCATTGGTTTACGGTCCGTTAAGCGTTGCTTACGGTATGGGTGGGGTTCTGCTGACTGCCGTGTTAAGCAAATTCAAGGGCACTTCTTTGTGGAAGATTTTTCTAATATCGTTTGCCGTCGGCACGGCTGCGGAATATATATGCTCGCTCGGTCAGGAAATCGTTTTCGGCTCCGTTGCGTGGGATTACAGTCATCTGCCTCTGAATATAAACGGCAGAGTTTGTCTGCTCTATTCGGTATTCTGGGGTGTTCTCGGCATTGCGTGGGTAAAGCTCATAATGCCGCTGACAGACACGCTTATCGCTTTTATTCCGATGAAATTAAGCGGTGTTCTTGTCTGGACGTTCATAGCATTCTTTGTTTTTGATGCGGGACTTTCCGCTGTTGCAGCACTCCGATGGAACGAAAGAAAAGAAGGACTTGAACCCTCAAACAGAATGGAAATTTTTCTTGACGAGCATTTTCCCGATGAGAGAATGGAAAAAATATACGCAAATTCAAGAGATGTTGATGAGATTGAGAGGGAATAAAAATGAAAAAAGAAAAATCAATTTTTCAGTCACTCGGAACAAGGCTTATTGTTGCCGCAGTGTGGATAACTGTTTGCCTTGTTGTGCTTCTTGTTTTACCTGTATGGGCAACGGGAATTCTTGAAACAATCGCCGCTTTCTTTATGGCAAAGGAGCTTGTATGTAATACAGGACTTGTCAAGAATAAAGCTGTTCAGGCTCTCTGTATTGTTCAGGCAATGCTCATTCCGTGGGCAATATATTATGAATCAGATATTTTTATGTTCATTTTGATGATGTTTGTTTTTGTGTTTATTCTGTTTTTCGCTGAAATAGCTTCAAAACAAAAAATCGGCACAAACGGAATTTTTGCAGCCTTCTTCGGTGCATATGTTTTCCCAATTCTTATCTCTCTGCTTGTTCCGATTTTAAATCTCAGCAACGGCAGAAATCTTGTTCTGATTCCGTTTATATCCGCTTGGTGTGCAGATGCGGGAGCATATTTCATCGGCTCGAAATTCGGCAAGCATAAGTTTGCACCGTCAATCAGTCCGAAAAAGAGCGTTGAAGGTGCATTCGGTGCCGTTGCGGGCGGAATACTCGGTATGCTCATTTACGGATTGATTCTCTATCTGTGCAAAACCGACGTGCCTTGGATTGCTTTTATTGTTATCGGATTATTGGGCTCATTTTTTGGCTTGCTCGGAGATTTGTTCCTTTCATACATAAAACGTGATTGCAAAATCAAGGATTTCGGCAATTTCCTGCCCGGTCACGGCGGTGTGCTTGACCGCTTTGACAGTGTCCTTTTTGTAGTGCCCGTTTGTTATTACTTATTTAAGGTCTTGTAAATTTACAATCTCCTCCAAACTTTCATATACGGTTCCTCCATAGAACCGCAGAACGGGCAGTTCCGTAACAAAGGTGCTGTCCGTTTTGCACTCTCTTGATTTATTCACATATTGACTGTAAAATATAACCGTGAGGTGTTGCAGATGTTTAAAATACTTATTGCAGAAGATGATATTGAGCTTCGTGAGCTTTTTACACACGTTCTTTTAAAAAACGGATATTCGGTAACGGGTGTGTCCAACGGAAAAGAAGCACTCGATGCCATGGATAACACATATTTTGACCTCATAATTTCCGATATAATGATGCCCGTTATGGACGGCTACGAGCTTGTTCACTCTCTGCGTGAAGCGGGCAACAACATACCCGTTCTTACAATTACCGCAAAGGATGCCTTTGACGATATGCGGCTCGGCTTCCTTTCGGGTATGGATGACTATATGGTCAAGCCCGTAAATGTCAATGAAATGGTGCTTCGTGTGGGTGCTCTGCTCCGCAGAGCGCAGGTTATGAATGAACGAAAATTGACCATCGGCTCAACCGTTATGGAATGCGATTCATTAACAGTAACCTGCAACGGAGAAAGTTCGATTCTGCCGCAGAAGGAATTTATGCTTCTGTATAAAATGGCATCTTATCCGGGCAAAATCTTTACCCGTCAGCAGATGATGGACGAGATATGGGGCTATGATGCGGTAAGCGATACTCATACGGTTGACGTTCATATAGGCAGGCTGCGTGACCGCTTCAAGGATAACACCGATTTCAGAATCGTCACCATGAGAGGCGTCGGCTATAAGGTGGAGAAGAAATGAAAAAGAATCCGAATTCAAAAAAGCTGTGGAGATATTTTATTACTTCGGTCATCGTCGGCTTCGGTGTAACCATTCCGCTGGAGCTTTCGCTTGCATATATTGCAAAGTATTATTTTGATGTTCAGATAAGCATTCCTAATCTGATATGGATTGTGTTTGTAAGCATAATCGTCGGCGGCGTTGTTATGTCATTTATTTCAAAAAGACTTATTACTCCGCTGACAAATTTGAGCTCTGCAATGAACAAGGTTGCTGAAGGAGATTTTGAAACACAGATTGAAACCGAAAGCAGGCTTGAAGCAATTCAGGATATTTACACGAATTTCAATCTTATGGTAAAAGAGCTCGGCGCAACCGAAACATTGCAAACCGATTTTGTTTCAAACGTTTCCCACGAAATCAAAACCCCGATAACTGCGATTGACGGATACGCAACGCTTTTGCAGAATACCGAAAACATAGACGAGGTTGAAAACGAATATATCGAAAAGATACTTTTCAACACAAAACGGCTTTCGGAGCTTGTAAGCAACATTCTTTTGCTTTCAAAGGTTGATAACAAGGCTATTCAGGCAAAGAAAACAACCTACCGTCTTGATGAGCAGATAAGGCAGTCAATCGTTCTTCTTGAACCGAAATGGAGTGCAAAAGGAATTGACTTTGATGTTGATATGGATGAGATTGAATATACAGGCGATGAAAGCCTGATGTTCCATGTGTGGAACAATCTTATCGATAACGCAATAAAATTCAGCCCCGAAAACTGCTTGATAAGAATGAGGCTGGAAAGAGCAGATGATAAACTAACCTTCACCATAGAGGATGAAGGCTGTGGCATAAGCGACGAAGAAAAGAAGCATATATTCAACAAATTCTATCAGAGCGACAGCTCCCATAAATCCGAAGGCAACGGCTTGGGACTTGCTCTTGTGAAAAACATTCTGACCTTCTGCGGCGGAGAAATATCCGTGACCGATTCAAAAAACGGCGGTGCAAGGTTTGAGGTTGCTTTATAAAGGTGATTCAATGCTGATATTTGAACAAAACAAAAAATATTCATTCCGTGACCCTGCGGTGCACATAGAAAACGGTTTAATATGATAAAAATTTATTCAGACAAATAAGACTTTTACGAGGTAAAAACAAGTGGGAATAGTAATACGCAAATATGAAGAAAAAGATTTGTGTGCGATGATAGAAATCTGGAATGAAATCGTTGATGAAGGGAAAGCCTTTCCCCAAGAAGAATTCCTGACTCTTGAAAGCGGCGCTGTCTTTTTTGCTGAACAAACCTATACGGGTGTTGCAGTTGATGCTGAAACAGAGAAAATATACGGACTCTATATTTTGCATCCGAACAATGTCGGAAGATGCGGTCATATCTGTAATGCAAGCTATGCTGTCAGTTCGCATAGCAGAGGATTGCATATAGGAGAAAAACTGGTGTTGGATTGTATTGAGCAAGGACGTGAACACGGATTTTCCGTTTTGCAGTTTAATGCGGTTGTTTCAACAAATATGCATGCCAGACATTTATATGAGCGTCTCGGCTTTACTCAATTAGGCACAATACCAAAAGGCTTTCGTATGAAAGACGGGTATTATGAGGATATTTGTCCTTATTATAGAGATTTATAAATTCCAATTTGGTACAATATAAGAGTAGTAACCCAATGTAAAAAGCATTGCAAAACTACTCTTATTTTTATACAATAAAGAGGAAAGGTCCGGC
>CALGRR010000115.1 GCA_937880805.1 uncultured Clostridia bacterium | reverse complement strand
GACCGTCTGCAACTGCAATGCCCGAGCCGTTGGAAATTACGTTGTCACTGCCCTTTGTGTTGGATGAACGTCCGCCAATACGCTTCTGTCCCTTCACCATAAGCACATCATTTTCGAGTGATTCGCAGTAGAAAAATTCTTTCCATTGGTCTGCAAGTACACCGCCGAGTGCTCCTATGCCTGCTTTAATAAGTCCCATATTAAATTTCTCCTTTCAGAAATTCATTTATAAATTTATTTTTATCCTCTGGGCAATTCGCAATCAACAACATCTGTGATTACGTAGCCGAAAGGACTGTTTGCATCGGGTTTAACGATTACGGCAAGACCGAATTCCTCATAGCCTTCAAATCTGTAATCGTCAATTCTGATTTTAACGGAATACGTTCCGTCACTGTTATCTTCAACACCGTAGAATTCGTTGGTGCTGAATCTTTCAAACAGATACGGTGTGACATCATAATCCGAATACTGTTTCATACTGGCTTCAACATAGCATTCTTCAGGTATTTCAGGATAATTTCCTTTATACCCGGGGTACATTGAATCCATATACGATTCAAGTTCCCATGTTGTCAAAGAGATAACGTCATAATATGTTTCGCCTACCGTTTTTGCGTGGTTGAGGGTTACGGCATAAGCAACGGTATCCCACACAACGGCAGGGTCATCATTTTCAGCAAAGCCTTCGTAATAAACTTTTGAAGCCGCACGGGCAACGCAGAGATTATAGAAAGCTGAGTCTTCGGTTATTTCTTCGGGTGTGTTACCCTCATCAACCATAAGAAGCTTTGTGACAACCTCATAGCCGTCCATAGCCAGATAATACTTGGCTTTCATATCTCCGTACTCGGCAACAAGTCTGTAATCGGGAATTGTTTCGGTTACATAGCAGTCAAATTCATAAATTTTGTCTTTTTCTGTTGAGATTTCAAATACGGTATCGGTTACCTCAAAATCATCAACAATCGGTGACCACATTATCGCTTCAAGTCTGACAGTCGCACCGCTTTTGGGTGAAACAAATCTGAAACAGCCTGCTGAAGTCTGAGGGTCAATGCCTGTGTTTATGCTTTCGATTTTACCCGTCAGACTCTGATAATCTTCGGATGCACTGTCGATATAAAGAGTCATCAGCAAATCACCGCTGTCATCCTCTTTGTTGTTTGCAGAACTGTTACCCTTTGTGTTTGCTTCTTCGGTCTGCTGAACCGACGGAGCTTCGGTTGTTGTTTCGCCGTCACCCTTGCCGCCGCAGGCTGCAAATGAGAACAGCATAATCAGGGCAAGCAAAACGGCTGTTATTTTTTTCATTGGCATTACCTCCTTATTTATTCGGTTTATAACCTTTTGATGAATAGGGATTTTTGTTTTCTTTGGGCGGGTCGGGAATGTTACCGACGTGAATAAGCCACGAAAACACGGCTGTTTTGATTGCAACGCCGATAACCCATACGATAAGTGCACCGACAAACCACCAGATTGATATTTTGAAAATGAAATAAGCCGCAAGCAATATCCACGCAGGAATTGTCCATTCAAGGTCGAATATGAGGTTTATCAGCAACGCCGAAAAGAATCCGTTGCCCTTTGGTCTGTTCTTCTTCATAATCATTCAACTATAAGTCTGCCGCTGATTTCACGGTCAAGAGCATTATGAACGGAAAGATACTCATCAAGTATTTCTCTGCAAGAGGTTGAAACCATTCGTGGCTTGCCGTTCTTTGCAACCTCGTCATAGGGAACAGAGAAAAAGTTTTCAAGATTCTTGAAATGAAAATGCTGAAGACCGATTTTATAAATCTTCTCATCATCAAGCGGCTCACTATTGAGCAAAAACTTTTTGAATTCGTGAGTGTTGCGGTCATAAACAACTCTTGTTCCCTTTGAGAACTGATAGAATTCGCAATGCGAGCCGCCCCACACCTCATCACGAAGCATAAATCTTATCATCCGTTTGAGCTGTTCGCCCGTAACACGGAGCATATACGCAGGGTCATCGTAAGGGAAGCATTCCGCAAGATCCTGATAAAGAACAATCGGACCGAGCTCCGTTGAACGGACACTTCCCGAGCCGAGAAGCATAAGGTCAAGACCCAGACTGTCACGCATAATATCCGCAAACAGACCGCCGAGCTCGGTTTCGCGGTAACGTGACGGATGAGTAAGCTGTCTTTTGAATCTCGTTACCATTCGACCGTATTTCATATCTGTTTTCTTTTTGTAGTACTTTATTATTTCTTCGAGTTTCTCATCTCTCGGGCAGTTGTCGGCATTGATGGGAAGACTCTTCCACGTGTAGCTGTCAATGCAGTTGTTATCGGTATCAACCATAATATCGAATCTGCCTATCTGGTCTGTGCCCGTTCCTGCCTGAACAATAACAATATCGTTAACAACCGCAGGCTCTTCAATAAACGTATGCGAATGACCGCCTACGATAATGTCAACACCCCACGCAGGGTCAAGCTGTTCGGCAAGCTTTTTATCCTCTTCAAATCCGATATGAGTGAGAAGAACGGTGAAATCAATATCAATCGCATTATATGTATTACAGATTCTTCCGACTGCCTGTGCTGCTTCCTCAATATCAACGAAAGTTCCGATAAGACCGTCATTCTTTGTCTGCGAAAGAACGTCTTCGGTCAGAATACCGATGAACAGAATTTTCATTCCGTCAATTTCAATTATATGGTGAGGCTTGAAAAGTCTTGCACCGTTGGTTTTGATATGCAAGTTGGCGTTGATAATCGGGAACTTTGCACATTTTTCAATAAACAGAAGATGAGCAACGCCGTAATCTGTTTCGTGGTTGCCGACGGTAACAACATCGGGAGAGAGCATATTCATAATCTCGATTGTTGAAACGCCCTGATATTCGGAATCAATAACCGAGCCTCTGAACATATCGCCTGCAATGCAATAGATTGCGTTCTTTTCTTCATTTCTGACCTTGTTGACATATCCCGAAAGCATTGAAACGCCGCCGACAAGCTTTGAATCAATCTCTTCGGCAAGAAAGTCGCCGTGTAAATCGTTTGAATGAAGAATGGTAAGTTTTTTAAGATTAGCCATAAAATCCCCCATTTAGATTATTATTCATCTTAATTTTAACAAATAAAAATAAACCGCACATTGTACTTTAGTGCAAAAATGAAACTTTTTTTTAAAATATTTTATATTTTTATATAAAAAGACGGCAGATGCTCTGCCGTCAGATTTGTTTATTCAATTAATAATGAGCCAAACCGCATCCGCAGAAAGGATTGAGTCCGAAGAGCTTGTTGAAGAAGTTAATGATATTCCAGAAGAAACCGAGTAAGCCGCCCTGATGGCACATATGGTTGCAAACCTCAACCTCATCGGAAATTTCAAATCTGCAACCGTCAAAGGTAACAAGGCAGACATATGTGCCTGCTTCTTTTGCCTTAAGCTCTGCATCGGTATTAACCTTTTTCATTTCAGGCATTTCAGCTTTGAGATGAGGCTCCTGTTCACAAAAGCCCCACGTGTTGTAAACACAGGCGTGGTCAGCAGTGAATTCAACGGTATCGTTTGCATTGACATCTTCCCAGACTTCATCGGACTCTCCGCAAATACACCAGATGCCGTGTTCAACAGCATCAGTGTCACTTGTCATTTTGATAGTCTGACCCTCAGGAAGCATAACTTCGAAGAAATTATATTCTTTATAGGACCCCTCATCATAACCGGTATAAACGCCTGTCCAGCCGTTTGCCGAATCATAGGTTGCAAAATTGCCGGCATATTGATAATCACCACGGGGCTTTGCATATTCGTCAGTCAATTCAGCGAGAGAATCACCGATCTTATACCACTGATATTCAGCGTCTGCACCTTCTGTAACCTCAACGTAGGGTTCGTCTGCTGTGGGCTGATGAGTGATTTCAGCAAATTTAACTACAGTGACAGCATATTCTTCAGCTTTGCCGGTATCGTACAAATCAATTCTAAACCAATAGTCGGCACCTGCTTCCGCATCGAAAAGGCAATAAAAATCATAGGTATCGGCATAATCGCTGTCGTCGCCTGCAATTTCATTGCCATCTGCGTCATAAACGTCAACATACGGGTCAAGATCGCTCTCACCCATATCGGAATAAACAACGTATGTGCCGTCTTCTGCAGGTGTGAATTTGCAATTCACATAACCACCGTCGGGGATATTTACGGTTATTGTTTCACCGAGTTCGATTGTGTAATCAGCCGCAAAAGCAGACATAGGAATTGCGGCAACAATCATAACGATTGCCATAACAGCCGCTAAAATCTTGCGTGTTTTCTTCATAAAAAACTCTCCTTTATAATTTCATATATATCTGCAAAGATATATCCTGACACAATAATCATATCACCTTTTTTCGGTTTGCACATTGTACTTTAGTGCAGAAATGGAAATTTTTTAAATTCTTAATAAAAAAAGACGGCAGATTGCTCTGCCGTCAGATTAATACTTTATTCTGTTTTATGGTCATTGATGACAAGACCGCTTTCACGCACTCTTACCGCAAGCTCGGTGCGGTTACGGAAGCCTGTTTTGTCACGCATATTCTGAATATGAGCCTTGACGGTACGCACGGACATACCGAGCTTTTCGGCTATATCCGCATCAGCTTCGCCGTCAACAACCAAACGAAGAACAAGAAGCTCTTTTTCCGTGAAATCAACGTTCAGTGCTTCGCCGAGTCTGAGTGAGGGAGTTGTGTCGGGATAAACGGAATCGCCCGCCATTGTTCTGTTCATAACCTCAATGATTTCCTCTGCCGATGCACTTTTATACCAGAAGCTTTCAACTCCCGCTTTTCTTGCTCTTTCAATAAAGCTGAATTCAGGCTGACTTGTAACAATGATTATTTTGATATGCGGACAGCTCTTTTTGATTTTTGCCGCCGCATCAAGTCCGTTTGCATCCATTGCCGTGCATACATCCATAAGAATAAGGCCAATGGGGTTTCTGCGGCAATAAAGCTCTGCCATTGCCGCACTTTCGATAGATTGCGAAAGCTTATATTCTTCGCTGTCGTTTATGTATATTTCAAGCAGCTTGCGAGCCATGGGGTCATCTTCAACAATAAGAACATTAATCAAAATAATTTCACCTCTTTCGGCATCTGAACAGTCATTACAAACTGCGGTACAGACTGAATTTCCATATTTCCGCCCAGACGTTCAATTTTACTGCGGAGCGAACCGAGACCGCCACCCTCGCGTATTTCTTTTGTCGGCTGATTTCCGTCATTGGTATAATGTGCACAGTAACCGTCATCTGTTTCATAAAACTCAACAAACAGAGTTTTGGCATCTGCGTGGATAACGGCGTTTGTCAGCGCTTCCGTTGCAGCGGAAGTCAGTATACTGCCGATTGCATCGTTCATCGGGAATTCACCGCTGATTTCAACGGTAACACCTGCGGATTCGGCAATATCAATGAGTGTGTTAAGCAGACCGCTGTTCTGCGTAGGTTCAGCTTCTGTGCGGAGAACGGCAATGTTTCTGTTCCACGTGCTGATAATCGGCTGAAAATCGGCTTCGGGTTGGCTCAGGCTGTGACGGGTTGCGAGAAGTGCCTGACCGAGCTCGCTGTGAATGCGGATTTTTGTTTCAAGCCTCTCTCTTGCCCTTGTTGTTTCGTCAACGGTTTCACCGTAATACCTGAGTCTTGCGTTCATTTCTTCAAGCTCTTCGTTGTTCATACGAAGTCTGTTTGTGAGCTTATGAAGGCTTGTTGTATCTGTTGCGGTAATCTGAAAAACGTTTTCAACTCTTTCACGCCTGAAAGTATAAACTGTTCCGTCAGACAGACGGTATTCGGGCTGCTTGCTGTCGGAAATACGGTGAACGTCGGGAAGAACGTCACCGTTTACAAGTGCCTTCCAGAATTTGTTGGCATTCTGAATTTCTTCGCCCGTCATAATATATCCGAGCTCGTTCATTTTGTGGTTTACAAGCTGAACGGTACCATTGGCTTTTGAAAAACAAAGACCTGTCGGAAGATGGTCGAAGCTTTCTTTTATTGAAAGCGACGAAACGCTGTTTTGGCGGTAACGGATTTCTCCGGTACCAAGGAAAACAAGAAAAGCAAGGTTTGCCAGAATGAACATCAGAGAATATTCCGCATTTTCAAGAAGCAGTATGCTCGGGTAAGGAATATCCCGGTTGGAAATAAATGCGTTGAGTCCCGTTGTAAGAACAACAAGCAGAGCAAAGCCTGCAAGATTGAAAAGAGCGGTAAACACCTTTGTCAGAGGCTTGTAATCACGGAGAAAAAGATTCGGAACACAGCAAATATTTATTACGGCTTCAAGAAACAAAACCGACATAAATAACGCCTGAATATAGGTTCCCGTTTCAAGAAGGTTAATCATCCGATGCACCTCCTTCGGAAAGGATAATGCAAACCGCAACATCGTTTTCATCAACGTCGCAGGTAACACTTCCGTCGGCTAAAGAAAGTGTGTTCAGTGCAGAAGTATCGGCACCGTCATTCAGACCTATCTGGAGATTAAGTTTAATAACGGAGTTTTCACATTTAAGCGATACCATAAGTGCGTTAATATCATCAATGAATAACTCGGCTGTTTTTTCAAACAAGTCGTAAACAGCAACCGCATTTTCAACATACAGACTACACGAGCAAATGCTTTTTAATGATGAATGAACGCCGAGCAAGCGGATATTGTCAAGCGATTCACGAAAGCAGAATTCAAGCTCTGATGATGAAATAATCTTGTTTTCCTCGCCGAGTAAAAGCAGGTTGCTTCTTCGTTTTATGTATGCGCTTATAGCACAGATTTTCGCCAGCGCATTGTGAGCTTCTTCGGGATTTTGTTTTGCCTGAACGAGCAATTCTTCCGCTTTTATAAGCTGTGATGAAACGTCACGGGCAATACGGTCATAGAGTCTGTTCTTTTCTTCAAAACGGGCTTTCTGCTCGTTCATATCAATTTCCGCTTTCAGCAGAAAGTTGTTTTCGCTGAGTCTTTCACGGGTTTCTTCAAGACTTTTCATCAGTTTTTTAATTTCTTTTATATCGTTCTGCCAAAATACGTATCCGCCGGAAACAGGCTTGCCGTGAAGCATTGTTTTGCCGAGCTCAACGGGTTTGTCCAATGCGTTTTGCATCACGTCATCGGGCAAATCGTCGGCATAGGAAGATATATACATAGTATGAAAATTCTTATCAACAACCTGCGCCGCAACCGTTGAAATCTCAAAGAATTCCGTGTAACCCGCATTTGAACGGATAAGACCGCTTTGAATTGCACTTTCAAGGAGAAGAGTAATCATAAGGCAGTCAACAGCGGTAAGATCGGCGTTGATAAGACCAAGAGCATAAAGCACCCAGAAAATAACCGAACAAGCCATAATGATAAGAGGCATTTTCTGGAATGTTTTACTGCCGGGCACACGGCTTTTGATAACGAGGGAAATTACAAAATAAAAGCCGAGAATAATGAACCATGCAGCAACTATATAAAAACCGAAACCGTATTCGTATTGTTTATTGAAATAGTAAATTCCGTTCGGGAATTCAAACACGAGATTATGAAAATCGTTTGTGAAAACAAAAATAATAAGTGCGAATGCAGGGATATAAAGAAGATTGAGCCACCACGGCATTTTGTATGTTTCGGGCTTTCCGATATAGGTTGTGATAAACACACCGAGAAGCGGAATGAGAATCATCGGAATATAAAAAGCATACCACAGGTATCGGCACAAATCAGAAAATTCAGAAATAAAAAACCATTTCGTCGTTCTCTCTGCGAGCCAGAATGACATAAGCATACCGACGGAAATCAGATAGCTTCGGATTCTTTTATCAAGAATTCTGCGTCGCACGGAAATAACCCAGCCGAATGTTAATGCAACAAAAATCATATGAGGAAAAATCGTAAATGCATTTCCTGAAAATGAGTCGGTAAGCATACCGTTATAGAGTATGCCAGCCATTGCAAGAACCAATGCGCAGACAAGGTAAATCAGAGTCTTTTTCTGCGTCTTGATCATATTCCGCCTCCTCTCATAACCGGATATTTTCAAT
Source organism: uncultured Clostridia bacterium (assembly GCA_937880805.1). Taxonomy (GTDB): domain Bacteria; phylum Bacillota; class Clostridia; order Oscillospirales; family Acutalibacteraceae; genus CAG-177. The sequence continues at coordinate 1,889 of CALGRR010000115.1, read as the reverse complement.
ATAACATAAAAGCAAAGAAAAATCTATAATTTTTTCTTTTTAATTAAGTGCATATCAAAGACGTGTCATATTCCTGACCTATCAGGGCACGCACTCTTCTTTTCATTTCTCCCGCCGCTTTGTTGGTGAAAGTAACGCAAAGAATATTTGCAGGGTCGATGCCGTACTCCTTTACAAGATAGGCATATCTGCTGACGAGCAGCTTGATTTTTCCGCTTCCTGCACCCGCAATAACTCTCAGATACCTTTCTGTCGTCTGCACTGCTTCAAGCTGCTTTTCGTTAAGCAAAGATAGATAATCCATAAGTTATATCACCTCATATTAAAAATATCATTTCAGGTGTCCCTTTTTCAGAACTTCAAAAAAGATTTTTTCGGTAACCTATGGAAAGAATGTAAGAAATTGATTTGGGGAAAATTTTCTGAGCAGAAGTTTTGTTGTATATCAACAAAAAGAAAAAGCCTTGGACTCAATTCAGAGTTCAAGGCTTGGTGATATCATTTTTATATTTAATTCTCAACTCACCGTTGAAGGTGAAAAATAATTCTTCAGAGTGCTGTGTTTATCTGTTTTTAATTATTCTGTAATAAAAATTGCCCAACGGAAAGTGTGCTTTTGCCCAAAAATATTCTCGGCTTTGATTTTTGATGTTCAAAGCTCCGACTCCCTTACGAATCAACGATTCTTGTGTTTTTTAGGAGCAAATCCGTTGATATATAAGGATTTTTAATAAAAAAACCAAGGGTAATGGATACCCTTGGTCGTGGTGCAGCCACTGCGTTAATATCCGAACCAATGCCCGATTTTTCAAGATCGGCAAAGGTGATTGTCTTCGTTTGTTCTCTGTAATTAAATGTGATGACCATTTTGTCATCATAGAGGAAGATTGCATTGACAAAGCTGTCAATTAGTCTTCGTCTGTGTTCGATTTTGTTGGTGTTTAATTTTCTGAACTGTTCAAAATAGCAGAGGATATTTTCTTTTGTAATGGTCGGTCTCGCCATTTCTTCTTTCATTATTTCAACTGAAAGTTCTGCTTTTTCTCGTTCCAACTCATCTAATCTCTGCTTGGTTGACGGGCTGATAATTCCCATCTGTATTGCATTGACCAGATTGTCTATGCCCTTCTGTGTTTCCGCAAATCTTTTGCGAAGCAGAGGTAAAACTGTGTTTTTCTGATTAAGAACCGCTATGGTTCTGTTTACAAAATCCTCAATAATATCCTGATTGGCAAGAAGCTTTTTCACTTCTTCAATCACAATGTTTTCAATCCATTCCTTGCGGACTGTTTTCTTGTCGCATCCCCGATGACGTTTTACGCTCACACATTTGTAATAACGGTGAACCTCTTTTGTGTGACTCGTTCCGCTTTCGCCAACCATCATACTCTGACACTTACCGCAAAACAATTTTGTTGTCAGCAAGTAATCATCTTCCGCTTTATGACGGGCAGGAGCTTTTTTATTTTCTTTCATTCTCTCCTGAACTCTGTCAAACAATTCTTGCGGAACTATTGCCGGGATTCCGTTCGGCTGAACAATGTCACGGTACTTATATTCACCTATGTACTTACGGTTATGAAGCATACGGGTGACACTGTTGACGCTGATTTTTCCGCCAAGCTTTGTGCGGATGCCTTTGATGTTCATTTCATCGGTAACCTCACGCATACTTGCACCTTCGGCATAACTTTTGAATGCAGCAAGCACAACAGGTGCAGTAATCGGGTCAATCTGAAAGAACTGATTGCTGTCAATATAATATGATTGATTTACTTGAAAACGGTAAGATTAACACAAGGCTGCTTTGCGAAATTGCAACTCATGAGGATTCCAGAAGATTTCTGACCGATATTGAAATCTATGTTGACCGTATCGCTGATATGAGA
>CALGRR010000114.1 GCA_937880805.1 uncultured Clostridia bacterium | reverse complement strand
CAGCGATTGAATTTGGTAAATTAGGAGATAGAGCATTGATGATTGAAGCAGAATTTGGCGAAGATGCACAAAACGAAATGGGAGGCTATTTCTTATTAATGCCTACATTGGAATCTTATGGTGCAATTATGAAATCTTTAGGATTGTAGGATAGGATAACGTTATGGGAAAAATGATTAAAATTGGAATGGCAGAATTGAATATTTGTATGCCACCAGATGCAATTACAACATTAGGACTTGGTTCTTGTGTGGGGGTTGTTTTATATGACCCAGTAAAAAAAATAAGTGGTATGGTACATGTTATGCTTCCAGATAGTACAAAGATTAGAAATAATCAAAATGTTGCAAAATTTGCAGATACAGGAATCGAAGAATTATTGAAGAGAATGATTGCAGCAGGAGCAGTTAGACGAAATTTAGTAGCAAAGATTGCAGGTGGTGCACAAATGTTTGCTTTTAAATCAGATAATGATATGCTTCGAGTGGGAGATAGAAATGTAGAAGCAACAAAAGCAAAGTTAAGACAACTTCAGATTCGTATTATTGCAGAGGATACAGGAAAGAATTCAGGAAGAACAATAGAATTTTATCCGGAAACAGGAGAATTATTAGTAAAATCTGTTGGAAAGACACCGTATAAAATTTAGGGTTTCCTAGATAGTGGAGGGAAATTTTAATGAAAGAGGGAAGAAATATTCCTTTGGTAATTATGCTTTTTGCTGGTTGCATTGTGAGTATTGCATGTATTGTATATAAATTTTCATTAACGCAAACACTAATTTTTGTATTAGCTACATTGGTTGTATTTTATTTGATTGGTTTGATTATTAAAAAAATAATACTTAAAATTAACCATGATGCAGAACAGCGTGCTGTTTTATTAGCAAGAGAAGAAGAGGCAGCAAAACGTAAGGAATTAGCAGAGCATGAAGTAATAGAAGATGATTTTCAGTAAGAGAAAGCAAATAAAAAGCTGCCGTTTCATTTCGGAACGGCAGCTTTTGCTCTTGTATATTTGAAACTGTTGTGATATTATTATTTATATATGACCTATATTTAATACATAGACTCTTTTACATTGGAGGAGAAAAATATGACAGAGCCTGCTTTTTATATTAATAACAGAGGCTGGTTTGAAAAACTTTTCACATTTATGTATCATCCCGTTGTTATCGGTGCCGAAAACATTCCCGAAAGCGGAAGAATTGTTATTGCGGGCAACCACACTCATTTCTGGGACTGTGTTATGGTTGGCTTCGGTACTCAGAGATGCGTTCACTTTCTTGCAAAAGATGACCTTATGAAGCCGCCCCTCAAATATCTTTTTGATAAGCTCGGCATAATTCCCGTTAACCGCCGTGCAAAAGATAAGCACGCTCTTTCTTCGGCAATCGAAGTGCTTGAAGACAATAAGGTTATAGGAATTTTTCCCGAGGGCAAGGTTAAAACAAAGGAAGAATGCCTTGAGCACGTTATTCTGCCCTTCAAATACGGTGCGGTTAAAATGGCTCAGGTTACGGGCTCAAAAATTGTTCCGTTTTCAATAACGGGCAAATATAAGCTTTTCAGAAAGAGAATTCAGATTGAATTCTTTGAGCCCATTGAAATAACGGAAGACCTTACCGAATCCAACGAAAGGCTTATGGCTGTTGTTGAAAGAGGAATTTTAAGCTCGGATAAATTTGTATACAAAGAATACCACGGTGATAAAATTGAGAAACTTTGATAAATCAAAAAAACTTGATAATGTTTGCTATGACATACGCGGCCCCGTTATGGAGGAGGCAAGCCGTATGGAGGCAAACGGAATAGAAATACTTAAGCTCAACATAGGCAATCCTGCTCCCTTCGGCTTCAAGGCACCCGACGAAATAGTTGTTGATATGATTTATAATCTTCGCTCAACAGAAGGTTATTCCGAATCAAAAGGTCTTTTTGCGGCAAGAAAAGCAATAATGCAGTATTGCCAGCTTAAAAACATTCCGAATGTAGGCGTCAACGATATTTACACGGGCAACGGCGTAAGCGAGCTTATAACAATGTCAATGCAGGGCTTGCTCGATAACGGCGATGAAATCCTTGTTCCTATGCCCGATTACCCTCTCTGGACAGCTTCGGTCACCCTTGCGGGCGGCACGGCGGTTCATTATATGTGCGATGAAAAGAACGGTTGGAATCCCGATATTGACGATATAAAGAAAAAGGTTACACCCCGCACAAAGGGCATTGTTGTTATCAACCCAAACAACCCCACGGGTGCCCTTTATTCAAAGGAAATTCTTGAGCAGATTGTTGAGGTTGCCCGTCAGAATGACCTTATTCTTTTTGCCGATGAAATCTATGACCGCCTTGTAATGGAAGGCGATGAGCATATCGCTCTTGCTTCGCTTGCTCCCGATTTGCTCACACTTTGCTTCAACGGGCTTTCAAAATCGCATAAGGTTGCGGGCTACAGAGTAGGCTGGCTGTGCCTTGCAGGCGATAAATCAAGGGCAAAAGGCTATATTGAGGGGCTTAATCTGCTTTCAACAATGCGTCTTTGCTCAAATGTGCCCGCACAAAGCATTATTCAGACAGCACTCGGCGGAACTCAATCCGGCGATGCTCTTCTCCACCCAGGCGGAAGGCTTTATGAGCAGGGAGAATTTGTTTATAACGCACTCAACGCAATTCCCGGAATAACAGCAGTTAAACCGAAGGCTGCATTTTATATTTTCCCGAAAATCGACACAAAGAAATTCAACATCACCGATGATGTTAAGTTTTCTCTTGACCTTCTTCGCAGCAAAAAAATACTTGTAACCTGCGGCACGGGCTTCAACTGGAAAGAGCCCGACCACTTCAGAGTTGTTTTTCTTCCCGAAGTCAGAGTGCTTGAAACCGCAATGGAAAGCCTTGCGGATTTTCTTGACGGCTACAAACAGAATTAAAAACAAGGAATGATTTTATGATAAAGCAAATGCTCAAAACGCTTGCTGTTCCCTCCCCGCTTGAAATAAGCGAAAAAAGAGCCGAAACGGCAAATGAGTGGGAAACAATCCGCCCTCTTGTTGCGGATATGATGCAAAAATGCGAATACGGTTATCTTCCCGAAAAGCCTGAAAAGGTGAGCTTTGAAATAACCGAAACAGATATCCGCTTCTGTGCATCAAAAGCAACATATTGCAAAGTTGAAATCACTTCGGTTATAAACGGCGAAGAATTTACCTTCCCCGTTTCATATGTTTATCCTTCAGACGGAGCAAAGCACAAAGCCTTTGTTCACATAAATTTCAGACCCGAAGTGCCCGATAAATATATGCCCACCGAAGAAATTATTGATAACGGCTTTGCCTGTGCCTCCTTCTGCTACAAGGATGTAACAAGCGATGACGGCGATTTTTCAAACGGTCTTGCAGGCATATTATATAAGAATTCCGAACGCACCCTTTACTCCCCCGGCAAAATCGCAATGTGGGCATGGGCAGCAATGAGGGTTATGGATTTTCTTGAAACCCGTGAAGAGGTTGACCTTGAAAATGTTTGCGTTGCAGGTCATTCAAGGCTTGGCAAAACAGCTCTTCTCACCGCCGCATTTGACAGCCGTTTTTCGGTTGCACATTCAAACTGTGCGGGCTGCAGCGGCGATTCACTCAACAGAGGAAAAACTCCCCCCAAAAATGAGCTGATTGAGGCAATAACGGACCGCTTTGATTATTGGTTCTGCGAAAACTATAAAAGCTGCAGAGGCAAAGACGATGAAACCGAGTTTGACCAGAATTTTCTTTTTTCACTCATTGCACCGAGGAAAATACACGTTGCATCGGCTGAAAACGATCTCTGGGCAGCACCCGATAAGCAGTTTCTTTGCTGTGCCGCATCAAGCGAGGTTTATGAGCTTTACGGCAAAAAAGGCTTTGTATATAACGATGAAGATTTTCTTAATTCCGATAAATATCTGAATGAAGGAAACATCGGTTTATGCTTCCGCAAAGGAACACACTATTTTTCACGCGATGACTGGCACGGACTTATGGATTTTATGAATAAATAAGCATAAAAAAATTCCCTTCTCACGAAGGGAATTTTTTGTTTATATTTTACCAGTAAAGAATTGCTGAAAAGATGCTTGAAATCTTGCCGAATGCAACAAGAATATCGCCTGCAAGATTGCTGAATATAGCCTCAATTTTGCTGATGCCCGCAGCTTCTGCAAAATCCGGATCTTCGATTGCAAGGTCAGTATATCTGATAAGCTCACTCTCAAAGGTTGAAGTGTCTTCTTCTTTGATTGTGAGAAGTCTTGCACCTCTTGTGAATGAGTAGCCGTAGGATTCAACTGATGCACCGGGAGTGTTGATGATTCTGATGCCCTTCATTTCAAGCTCAAAATCGTTTATGTGGTCGTGACCCGAGAAAATGCCGAGCACATTGCCTGTTTCAGCCATTGCATCAAGCTGACCGTAATTGATATATCCGGGGCAGGGATATTCACCGAGGAAGCCTGAAAAATTATGGGTTTTGGGAAGGAACGAATAAATCTTTCCGTTGAATTCTCTTGTAATCTCACCCATTGCAAAGGGAGATTCAACAAACATTTCATCATAAACATCGCTTACGATAATGTGCTGGAATGCGAGTGAATTAACCATTTTTCCGTTGCCGTCAACAAGCTTTTTGCTTTCTGACTCATACCATTCAATCTGGTCTTCACGAACGCTGTCATAGCCGAGCCATTCCCCGTTTTCGTGAATGCTGCTGCCCGAATCAAACATCCAAAGATTGAATTTCATTTCTGAACCCTTTGAAGCATATATGGGAAGATAGTGGTTACCTGTGCCGCTGAGTTCTTCAACAGCATCATAAGCAAGGCAGTATTCTCCGCCGTATTTCTGATACATCTTAAGAAGAGCATCGTTATCAACACCCTGCTCACGGTCGTGATTGCCGAAAACAAGAGTAAAGTAAACTTCGTTTTCAACAAAAGGTTTAACAAGCTCTTCAACTGCAAGCTCTTTTGTTTTTGCTTCGTCAACGGTATTGTCGCCGCCGAGAATAACAAGGTCGGGCTCACACTTTTTAAGAACAGTGTCGAGGAATGCGAGCATTTCTGTGTGGGCGGGATAATTATCCTGACAGTCACAAATATGAAGAATCTTGAATTCTCCGTTTTCATCAAATCTGAGCTTTCCGTCTTCGGCACTTGCACTTACACAGAACGCTGCCGAGAAAACAAGGCAGAGTGCAAGCATTGCCGCAAAAATGCGTTTTTTCATTTTCTTATACCTCCAAAGGATAAATTTTCACATAGAATTTTATCACAAACCGCTTTCAAAGTCAATGAAACTATTGACTTTGTTTAAATAATCGTTATAATAATTTAGGAGTTATTCTCAAATTCAAAGGAGATTTGAATAATGAAAATATATAACACTCAGCAAAGAAAAAGGCTTATTGATTTTATGAAATCCAACTGTGAAAAGGCCTTTACCATAGAAGAAATACTTGAGAATATGCAGACCGAGCAGTTAAGCAAAAGCACCGCATACAGACTTATGACAAAGCTGGTTGATGATAATCTTGTTCACCGTTCGGTAAAGGGCAACAGCAGAAGCTTTGTTTATCAGTATATTTCGGACAAGACCTGCGAAGGGCATCTTCACATAAAATGCACCGATTGCGGCAAGGTTTATCATCTTGACAGCAGCGTTACATCAATAATTCAGAAGGATATTGAAAACAACACTCAATTTGAAATAGACAGCCACACCGTTCTTCTCGGCAAATGCGGCTGCAAAAACATCTGATTTTCGGAGGAAATATTAAATGAAAAAAATCTTTGCCGTTATTATTGCGGCGTTATTGTTTATTTGTGCGTTCTGCGGCTGCGGCAATGTTCAGACCGAAAAGCAAAACGGAATAAAAATTGTTTGCACCGCCTTTCCGCAATATGACTTTGCAAAAAACATTCTCGGCAATGTTTCGGGCTCGGTGACTCTTCTCACCGATAACGGTGCTGACCTTCACAGCTATGAGCCTACCGCAGCAGACATTGTTGAAATCGGCTCTGCTGATTTATTTATATATGTTGGCGGTGTTTCCGACGAATGGGTTGACGGTATTATTAAATCGGCAAACAATCCGAACCTCAAAGCTCTTGCCATAATGGATACCGTTGAAACCCTTGACGAAGAAAGAATAAGCGGTATGCAGCACGAGCACGGGCATAATCACGAAGTGCAAAAGGATGAGCACGTCTGGCTTTCGCTTGAAAATGCCGCAAAAATAACAAAGGCGATATGCGATAAGATGTGCGAAGCAGACAGCGAAAACGCTTCGGCTTACTCCGCAAATGCAAATGCTTATATCAATAAGATTAATGCACTTGATACCGAATACAAAAAGGTTATTGTTTCTTCAGAAAGAAAGGTTTTGCTTTTTGCTGACCGTTTCCCCTTCCGTTATCTCACGGAAAGCTATTCACTCGAATACTATGCCGCTTTCTCGGGCTGCTCTTCCGAAAGCGAAGCGAGCTTTGAAACAATGGCATTCCTTATTGACAAAACAAAAGAGCTTTCGCTCCCCGTTATTCTTATTATTGACGGCTCAGACGGCTCGCTTGCAAAAACAGTAAGCGATGCAACGGGAGCAAAAATAAAAACTCTTGATTCCTGCCAATCCGTGAGCATAGCTGATATTGAAAACGGCACGGATTATCTTAAAATTATGGCTTCTAACCTTGAAGTTTTAAAGGAGGCACTCAACTGATGGCATTAATAAAATGCTCCGGAGTTTCGCTCGGATACGAAGGCAAAACCATTGTTGACGGCCTTGATTTCGAGGTTAACAAGGGCGATTACCTTTGCATTGTTGGCGAAAACGGCTCGGGTAAAAGCACACTTATGAAAACGCTGCTCGGGCAAAAGAATGTTATGGAGGGCAAAATCGAATTCGGTGACGGGCTTTTGCAAACAGAGATAGGCTATCTGCCTCAGCAAACCGTTGTTCAAAAGGATTTTCCCTCATCGGTTAAAGAAATTGTGCTTTCGGGCTGCCTTAATTCAAGCGGGATGAAACCGTTTTATTCAAAAGAACAAAAGCAGCTCGCAAAATCAAATATGCAGAAGCTCGGTATTTCAGAGCTCTCCAAAAGATGCTACAGAGAGCTTTCGGGCGGTCAGCAGCAAAGAGTTTTGCTTGCAAGAGCACTTTGTGCAACAAAAAAACTGCTTGTTCTTGATGAGCCTGCCGCAGGTCTTGACCCGATTGTTACACAGCATCTCTACCATCTTATAAGTGATATAAACCGTGACGGAGTAACCGTTATAATGGTTTCACACGATATGAATGCCGCGGTTGAATATGCTTCCCACATTCTTCACGTTGCATACAGACCGAGATTTTTCGGCACTAAAGAGGATTACCTCAAGAGCGACATATGCCGCTTTTTCACGGGCGAGGGAGGTAACTCAAAATGAACATAATTTCAACCCTCACCACATATTTCAGCTATCCCTTTGTGCAGTATGCTCTCATTGCGGGTGTTCTCATTTCGCTTTGTGCCGCTCTTCTCGGAGTAAGCCTTGTGCTTAAAAGATATTCAATGATTGGCGACGGACTTTCTCACGTTGCCTTCGGTGCGATGGCTGTTGGTGCGGTGCTCGGCTTTGCACCGATGTGGATAACAATGCCCGTAACGATAGCTGCGGCTGTTGTTCTTTTAAGAATAACGGCAAATGCAAAAATCAAAGGCGATGCCGCAATAGCAATGATTTCGGTTGGTGCTCTTGCTCTGGGCTATCTGCTGCTTAATGTTTTCTCGGTTTCAACAAATGTAAGCGGTGATGTTTGCACAACGCTTTTCGGCTCAACATCAATACTCACCCTTTCAAAAACCGATGTTTTGCTCTGCGGTGCACTTGCAATTATCGTTACTCTGATTTTTATTCTGTTTTATCACAAAATTTTTGCCGTTACCTTTGATGAGGGCTTTGCTTCAGCAACGGGAATCAACGCAAAAACATACAACACAATAATCGCTGTTGTAACCGCCGTTGTTATAGTGCTCGCAATGAATCTTGTAGGTTCACTGCTTGTTTCGGCACTAATTATCTTCCCCGCCCTTTCGGCAATGCGGCTTTTCAAAAGCTTTTTCTCTGTTATAATAAGCTCCGCCGTTATTTCGGTTATATGCTCGGTGCTCGGAATTCTTATTGCAATTCTTTTCGGCACCCCCGTTGGCTCAACGATTGTTGTTGCTGATATAGCGGTTTTTGCAGTATCGGTTTTAATAGGTAAACTTAATACAAAATAAAAATTCCGCCGAAGTTCAGTCTGAACCTCGGCGGTTAATTTATTAATCAAACAAATATACTCTTGTTTCGTAGGGCTTTGTTTCAAAGCTGCTGAGTGTGTTATCTGCAACCTCATAGTTTGAAAGCATAAGCTTGCCCTTGCTCAGATCAAAGCCTGCGGGTGCTGTGAAATTAACGGGCTTATCGGTGAATGAATTTATAACGAGCATTCTCTTGCCCTCATAGTTTCTTTCATACACAAAAAGCTTTCTGCTTCTCTTATAGTGAAGCTTGAAATCGCCGTAAATGCAGATTTCATTTTCCTTGCGGAATTTGAGAAGCTTACGGTAGTAATTGAGAATTGAATTTTCATCCTTTTCCGCCGCTTCAACATTGATTTCCGTATAGTTGGGATTAACCTTGAACCAGGTGCTGTCACCCGTTGTGAAGCCCGCATTCTTTTCTGCCGACCATTGAACGGGAGTTCTTGAATTATCTCTTGAAGCGCGGTTTGCAATTTTAAGGAACATCTTATCAGAAAAACCGAGCTTCTTGAAAAGCTGATATGTGCTCTTTACCTGGGTGTCGGTATAATCGTCAACGCTGTTCATTTTGATATTGAGCATACCGATTTCCTGACCCTGATAGATAAAGGGTGTGCCGCTTTGGCAGATATACATTGTTGCAAGCATCTTGCCGCTTTCAACTCTGTATTTTTCATCGCCGTATCGGCTGATAATTCTGGGCTGGTCGTGGTTTTCAATATAGTTTGCATTCCAGGCAATGCCGTAAAGCTTATTCTGCCATCTGTTATATGCTGCTTTGAGCTTGTTGAGGCTGAAGGGCATAGGCACCCAGCTCACCATAAAGCTGTCTGCCTCCATATGCTGGAAGTTGAACATCATATTAAGAGTCTGGTTTGCACCCTCTCTGATAAAGCGAAGAGCAAGCTTCGGAGTCATCATCGGTGCTTCGCCGACTGTCATACAGTCATAATCATCGGTAACCTTTCTGAATTCACGAAGATATTCATCAAGGTGAGGTCCGCATTTATAATGCTCCATACCGCAGGCAACGGGAATCGGGAAGCCGTTGGGAAGTCCCTCTTTCTTTGAAATAAAGGTGATAACATCCTCACGGAAGCCGTCAACGCCCAAATCGAGCCAGAAACGGATAATATCCTTGATTTCTTCTCTGACCTTGGGGTTATCCATATTAAGGTCAGGCTGCTCTTTTGCAAAAAGAGTGAGATACCACTCATCAAGGTTTTCATTATAATGCCAGCCGGGGCCCGCAAAGGTTGAAAGCCAGTTGTTGGGAGGCTTTTTACCGTTTGCCTTTTTGCCCTTACGCCAGAAATAATAATCGTGATAAGGGTTATCCTTGCTCTTCATACTCTCTTTGAACCATTCGTGCTCATTTGAGGTATGATTGATAACAAGGTCCATAATAACTCTGAGACCCTTGCTGTGTGCGGCATCAAGAAGCTCCTTGAACTCCTCAACCGTGCCGTACTCGGGAGCGATTGATTTATAGTCTGCAATGTCATAGCCGTAGTCGTGCTGCGGTGACTTGTAAAGCGGAGAAAACCAGATTGCGGTCACTCCCAGCTCCTTGATGTAATCAAGCTTGGATATTATTCCCTCAATGTCTCCCCAGCCGTCATTGTTGCTGTCAAGAAAGCTGAACGGATATATCTGATAAACTACCGCATTCTTAAACCATTCTGTTTTCATTATTATCACCTGCAGTTCTTTATTATTATAGCGCAAAAAAGAGAAGCATGTTTCAGCTTCTCTCTTCTATGTTTCAGACTATTCAGCGCTTGCTGCTTCAGTATCAGCTGCATCACCTTCAGCAGCCACCAGTGACTGCAGGCGGGCTTCTTCCTCACTCTCCTGAGCGATTCTTTCAGCCTTGATGCGGCGTTCTTCTTCAGCTCTGCGCTTGATTTCGATCGTTGATTCACGAACGGCATCAGTACCGGTTCCGGCAGGAATCTTCTTACCGATGATGACGTTTTCCTTCAGGCCGCGCAGGTAGTCAACCTTGCCGTGGATAGCCGCCTCGGTAAGAACCTTGGTGGTCTCCTGGAAGGATGCTGCGGAAAGGAAGGACTCGGTCTGGAGAGATGCCTTGGTGATACCGAGAAGTATCGGCTTACCCTCAGCAAGTGCAAGCTCCTCGCCTGCATCTATTCTCGCCTGAATTCTGTTGTTCTCTGCCTCGAACTCGGTCATATCTACGAGAGAGTCAACGAGAAGGTCTGTATCTCCCTTGAAGGAGATGCGGATCTTTCTTGTCATCTGACGTGCGATGATCTCGATATGCTTATCGTTTACGTTACAGGACTGAGAACGGTAAACCTTCTGAGTTTCCTTGATGATATATTCGTAGATCTTGTCAAGGTAATCACGGCTTGCGGGATCGTTAGGATCGTCGAATATTCTCATAATATCAGCAGGAGCCTTGCTACCGTCGGTAAGAGCATCGCCCTTTACTACGGTCTCGCCAACGCTGACGGTAACTCTCTTACCGCTGACGATTTCGTTTTTGCGTGGAAGCGCATTATGGAGTGTACAAACCCGAGCACTGCGGCAGCACTTCTTTACGACGTGAAGAATGCGCGCACTGTTAAGGCGGGCGATGCTTCTATCGACGCACTTGGCGTAGTAGCTCTTGATACTTATCTTCTTGAGATCACTTTCGAGGGTAAGATCGACTACGATAACTTTACCAAGAATCTTGCAAGCCTTGCACTTGCTCCGCTCCGCGAAACTGCAGTTGCAAACAATTCGAGATACTGGTCCCGCAGACACGCAACACTCGTTACCAACGGTCCTTTCGTTATTAAGGAAATTGACCGTGATACCGACCTTGAGCTTGATGACGGCAGTGTTCTCGAGGGCGTTACAACCATGCGTATCGAACGCAATAACTACTATTACCGCAATAATTATCATTATATATTTTAATATTTTCTTCATTCTTCTAACTCCATATCAATATAATTCTTTATAACAAATCATATT
>CALGRR010000113.1 GCA_937880805.1 uncultured Clostridia bacterium | reverse complement strand
AGAAGCAGTAGTCTACTTCGCCAGCGACGCCTCTGCCTACACCACAGGGCAAATTCTTGCCGTTTCCGGTGGTTTCGGTTTGGCCACCCCTGTCTATGGTGACCTTATAAACAACAAACATCGGCGGTAATATTAAAACAAAGAAACAAGACACCCCAAAAAAGACGGGGTGTCTTGTTTCATTTAATCATATCAATCCCACGCTGGAGCGTATCTGCAGATATAGCTCCGGTTGCCTGTGCAACAAGATATCCTTCTGCATCGATAAAGTATGTGGTGGGCAGCGAATACACACTATAGGTGGTTGCCGCATCGGAGTCTGTATCATAGAACACAGGGAAAGTATATCCTTTCTCTGAAATAAACGCTTTTGCGGAGCTTAGTGTTTCGCGGCCGCCGGTCATATTGACCATTAAGAAATGGATCTCATTCCCAAGCTCCAGATATTTTTCGTAGAAATCAGGCATCTCGCTTTGGCAAGGGCCGCACCAACTTGCCCAGAAATTCAGCACGATCGGCTTCCCAATATAATCAGACAGATTGACTTTATTCCCCGATGCATCATAAACAGTGAAATCGGGGGTCTTGGTCAGTTGCCGTTCCGTGTCACCTGTACCCGAGCTGTCGTTTTGACTTTCGTTATCATTCTTATTTTGATCTCCCTGAACTAGCAGCCCGTCGGGAGTATCATTTTTGCTAAGCTGCGTATAAAGCACCGAAGCACCGCCGATCAAAAGAACGAACACCAACACAAGTATAATTATGTTTTTCTTCTTGCTCATAGTTCCTCCTTACCCGAGAAGACTCAGAAACCGTCCGAGCATTCCCGTTGCCATCAGAATACCGATTACAACGAGCAAACTGCCGCTGACGATATTGATAACCTTGTAGTTTTTCTTGATCCAGTTGAATGCCGATTTCAGATAATCAATCAGCACCGCGCTGAGAACGAACGGTATGCCAAGTCCCAGCGAATATGCCAAAAGCATCAGCATTCCCTCTACGATATGTGCCTGTTGGGATGCCAGCATCAGTGCCGAGCCGAGAAACGCTCCCACGCAAGGCGTCCAGCCAATAGAGAACACCATACCGAAAAGCAGCGCTGAGAAAAAACCCATATTATCGGTTTTAACCGATTTGCCGCCGCCTCTAAACAGGTTCAGCTTGAACACACCGAGGAAATTCAGTCCGAAAAACACCACGATCAAGCCTGAGACAATATTGACTGCTGTCTGATACTCTCTCAAAAGGCTTCCTACTGTTCCCGCCAATGCTCCGAGCATCACAAATACCACAGTAAAGCCGGCAACAAAGCCGAGTGCGCCCTTCAATGTTTTTCCGGTGCTACGCTCTCCGCCACCTGCAAAGTAGGAGATATAGATCGGCAGCATCGGAAGCAGACAAGGTGAAATGAAGGTAATGACGCCTTCAAGAAATGCGATTACATATTGCATTTACCGTCCCCCCTCTTTCCAAAAAGTCCCGAGAGCAATAGTCCTACAACCCCCATATAGATCATAGTAATGATGGGATTTGACGTGATCGGACAACTACCTGTGGAACAACCAACGGCATAATAATATCCAAGTCCCGCAAGTGCTCCGCCTACGGTAAACAAAAACGGGCGCAACAGTTTTTTAAGCTTTGATTTCATTTTCAGGCACCTCCTGCCAGATATTTTTCCGCCTCGTGAACTGCGACGGCACCGTCGGCAACCGCCGTCACGATCTGGCGAAGCTCTTTCGTTCTCATATCACCCACGGCATATACGCCGGGAATATTTGTCTTTGTATCTTCTCCTGCGACAACGTATCCGTTCCCGTCAAGCTCGACCTGACCTCCGAGAAACTCGGTTGCCGGTTTTCTTCCGACGCTGACGAACACGCCGTCGCAAGCAATCGTGCTTTCTTCACCGGTATTCACGTCTGAAAGACGAACACCGGTGATTTTTGCCTCGTGAAGCAGTTCCTTTACCGTGCTGTTCCATCGAAATTCCACATTCTCCGCTTGCATCAGCGGTTCGTGATAGATCTTCGTTGCCCGAAGGGTGTCACGGCGATGAACCAGGATCACCTTTTCGGCGATTCTGCTGAGAAGTAACGCATCTGCTGCTGCGGTATTTCCGCCGCCTACCACAATAACCGTTTTCCCACGGTAAAACATACCGTCGCAGGCGGCGCAGTAAGCGACTCCGCGTCCGACAAGTTCCGATTCTTTCTCCACACCAAGTTCTCTCGGATTTGCTCCGGTTGCGAGTACCACAGTCCTACTGAGAAATGTTTCGCTTGCTGTTTCGATCAGTTTTGGTTCTGCAGTAAGGTCAAGGCGAACGACCTCTGCCGTCTTACTCTTTGCCCCGAAACGCTCGGCCTGTTTTTTCATTTTATCGGCAAGGGAAAAACCGTCAATCCCGTCCTCAAACCCCGGATAGTTGTCGATCTGATGGGTCAAAGCCATCTGACCGCCTGCCGAAAGACGTTCCAATACGAGGGTGTCAAAACCTGCTCTTGCTGCATAAAGAGCCGCGGTATAGCCTGCAGGGCCGCCGCCTATGATGATCATATCGAAAACGTGATTATTGTTTGTCATTTTCACGCACTCCTTTTTTACTTTTCTAATCTTAGTATACCGCATTTATTGTTTCACTTCCGTGATGATGTCACAAAAAAAGGCACCGCCTCCGGTGCCCTTGAAAGTTTTCTGTATAAAAGTGGTACAGCAAAACCACTATGCCGCCTTTATTGCTTTTCGATTTTATTCAAAATTCTGCCTTCCACAAGCCGTGAAGATTGCAATAGGCATAAGCCGCAACGGGCTTCTCATCGGCAAGGGCAAAGGTTACAATAGGCGCTTTACCCACCTCAAGGCACTTGCGCTGACCACCCTTATCGGTCTGAAGATATACCCAAAGGATGCTGTGCTCCTCTACCATAGGATGCTCCACGGAACCGATGGTCACAGTCACGGTCTTTCCGTCAACCGATACAACGGGAATATGCTTTTCGTGGCTTGCTTCCACCACACCGGGTTCCAGCTTTGTCATCTTCTGTCCGCAGCACATCATAGAAACACCTGCATCGTGGATCATTCCGATCAAATTCCCACAATGCTCACAAATATAGAACTTATTGTTATCACACATAGAAAAAACCTCCATATTTTAGTTTATTTATTTTTTATTATATCACCAAACTTTGAATAATTCAAGGCATTTGCCTTATTCGTATTGAATTTTCGTGGCAAATCGTGTATAATAGTAAAAAAGTATATTCCTTATCTGCGCTGTACCTACAAGCAGATAAGGATAGGATGGATTGTATGGAATTTCAAAACTATTTCCCCATTTGGAATAAATTAAATGCTGTTCACCAAGAACAGATCCTCGGCACGCTGATCACCCGCACGGTTAAAAAAGGAACGGTGATCCACAACGGCGGTAACGACTGCACGGGGCTTTTGCTGGTAAAGTCCGGTCAGCTTCGCGCCTATATTCTTTCCGATGAAGGACGGGAAATCACTATTTACCGTCTTTTTGATCGGGATATGTGTCTGTTTTCCGCATCCTGCATGATGCGCTCAATTCAGTTTGACATCACCATTGAGGCGGAAAAGGACACCGACCTTTGGATCATTCCCGTAGAGGTCTATCAAAGCATTATGGCAGAGTCCGCACCGGTGGCGAATTACACAAACGAGCTGATGGCCACAAGATTTTCCGACGTTATGTGGCTGATTGAACAGATCATGTGGAAGAGTCTTGATAAGCGCGTTGCCGCCTTCCTCCTGGAAGAATCCACTATTGAGGACAGCGACACGCTAAAAATCACACACGAAGCCGTTGCCAACCACCTTGGTTCTCACCGTGAGGTCATCACACGAATGCTGAAATATTTTCAGAACGAAGGAATGGTCAAGCTCTCCCGTGGCACGATTGAAATTACAGATAAAACCAAGTTAGAAGAACTAAGCGAAATATAAACGATGTCCGCCGATGCAAAGCGCACGGCGGACATTTTGTTTGACTGAAAAACCAACCGTTTACCGATGGTTACGATTCGTTATCCATTCCGCAGGCGGTAGCACGGCAAGTTAATGCGCGGTCGTTTGTTACCGCATCGTAAAAACGAAATCCTCCTGCGAAATTATATGCCGTGTAGCCGTTACCTTCTAAAATGCGGCTTGCGATATAACTGCGCAGACCGCTTTGGCAGATCACGTACACGGGCTTGCGTTTTTCTACTTCGTCAAGGCGTTCTCTCAGCTCGTCGACGGGGATATTCCGAAAGCCCTCAATATGACCACGACTATATTCTGTAGCCGTTCTCGTATCAAGAAGCGTTACACTTCCGTCACGGGGCAATTTATCCGCATCCTCAAGATGCCATTGCTTCAGCACACCGTTTGCAATATTGTCGATCATAAAGCCAGCCATATTCACGGGATCCTTAGCAGAAGAATAAGGCGGTGCATACGCAAGATCAAGTTCCTTTAAGTCGGTGGCCTTCATTCCTGCACGGATGGCGGTGGCAAGCACGTCGATTCGCTTGTCCACGCCTTCGTATCCCACGATTTGTGCGCCAAGCAAACGGTAGCTGCCTTTTTCAAAGACCACCTTCATGGTCATGACCTTACCACCGGGATAATAGCCTGCGTGACTCATAGGCGAAAGGATAACCGTATCTGCATCAATCCCCATCGCCTTTGCAGTTCGTTCATTGATGCCGGTGAGCGCCGCCGTCATATCAAAGACCTTGATGACCGAGCTGCCCTGAGAACCTTGATATCGGCTGTCAAGCCCGCAGATATTATCTGCAATAATGCGTCCCTGTTTATTGGCAGGGCCGGCGAGGGAGAGCAGTGCATCCTCTCCCGTAACAAAGTTTTTCACCTGCACGGCATCACCTGCGGCGTAAATATCGGGAACCGAGGTTTCCATACGGTCATTGACAACGATAGCACCCTTGATACCGAGTTCAAGACCTGCTTCTTTGGCAAGAGCCGTATCGGGCGTAACGCCGATGGCGAGCACCACCATATCAGCGTGAAGAGGCGCTTCATCCTTCAGTAACACATCGACACCCCCGTCCCTATCCTCAAAACCTTCAACCGTATGACCGAGTGCCAGCTTTACGCCATGCTTTCTCATCTCATTATGAATGAACGATGCCATATCATGGTCGAAGAGATTCATCAGTTGTTTGCCGTTCTGAACAATGGTAACGTCCATTCCAAGCTCACGAAGGTTTTCCGCAAGCTCAAGACCGATAAAGCCGCCGCCTGCCAATACTACCGATTTGGGATGGTTTTGATTGATATATTTCTTGATCCGAAGCGTATCCTCTACGGTGCGGAGAGTAAACACCTTGTCAAGCTCCGTCCCCGAAAAACGAGGCTGTGTCGGCTTGGCTCCGGGAGAAAGGATGAGCTTATCGTAGCTTTCCTCAAATTCTTCCCCCGTTTTCAAATTTTTGACCGATACCGTCTTCTTTTCGGGATGAATTGCCGTCACCTCGTGATGCACCCTCATATCCACACGAAAGCGAGAGTAAAAGCTTTCTGGAGTCTGAAGTGTCAGCTCCTCGGCATCGGTGATCACATCCCCGATATAATACGGCAGTCCGCAGTTGGCGTAGGAGATGTATCCCGAGCGCTCAAAAACCACGATCTCTGCCTTTTCATCGAGCCTTCGGATTCGTGCGGCGGCGGTTGCTCCGCCTGCCACACCGCCTACAATCACAACTTTCATAATTACCGTTCCACCTTTCCGCGATAAGAAGATATACCGCCGATGTTATTAACCTTAGTATATCCCATCTGTCCGAGTGCCGCCACAGCCTGACGGCTTCTGGCACCGGAGTAGCAATATACAAACAACTCTGTATCTTTATTTTCCACGACAGACCTTACATTGTCAAGAGTTTGCAGCGGAACGTTTTTGCTTTCCGGGATATGCCCTTCGCTATATTCCTGCGGAGTGCGCACGTCAAGCAGCACGGCACCGGTAGAATTTTTATAATCATTTACGCCCTGATTTACATCGGGTTGTCTCAAAAAATCAAAGAATCCCATTTTCGATCTCCTTACAACATACCGAGGATTGCTTCCTTCGGTCTTGCCCCCATTGCCTGATTTACGATTTTACCCTTTTCAATTACCACCAGAGTAGGAATGCTCATAATGCCGAACTGACTCGCCAGCTCCACCTCTTCATCCACGTTGATCTTTCCGACCTTGATGTCGGGGCGCTCATCAGCGATTTCCTCAACAATCGGTACTACCATTCGGCAGGGGCCGCACCATGGTGCCCAAAAGTCCAGAAGGACTTTCTTATCGGAATATAATACTTCATTTTGAAAATTGTTTTTGTTGATATTGATAGCAGACATATTTACGTCCTCCTTTTTTCTTTGTGGCTTCATTATATCACAGCTTTTGTTGCTGTTCTGTGATAACATCACATTTCTGCATTTTCTTCAATGTAGCCAATATCACAAGTCAATATGCACTTTCGAGAATTTTGCGTATTTCTACACTTTGCAAAATTGCTACCGTGTTTTGCTTGCTGTCTACGTACAGGTTGCGATGAAAAAACATTTCTTCTTTGTCTACTGCGGATCAATTTTTGATATAGAAAGAAAAAACAACCACCAGTGTTGAGAAAATTTAACGACTGCGAGGTTGTTTTTTTGACCACAGTTTATCCCACATCTGCAACCGGAACATACGGACACAACGGAAATAAAAGCACCAAAGAGGATGTGATTTTGAGCAGAAAGGGTTAGGAATAACAGGAAATGTCTATAAAGTAGGGTTTTCCTATTATTTAGGATCGTGAAATAGAAGGTATTGTCGAAAACCTGAATTATTACAAAATAAACGAGTTTTCAATTTCAAGCAATTTCAGCGGACTCATCACAATTCTTGCAGCATTCGATAAGTGCGGCTTTACAATGGCAGGAATAACGGATGCAAAGGAAACCTACATCGATTTGACAACAAACGAGAGGACTGTTTCAAAAGCAATAAGGCTGGTGAGAAAATGAAAACAATATCAAAAGAAGTAATCACCATGCTGCGTGAGAAGTATCCGGCTGGAACAAGAGTCGAGCTTGTGTATATGGATGACCCGTACACAAGTCTCACTACAGGCGACAAAGGAACGGTCAGATGTGTTGACGATATGGGCACCATCCACATAAGCTGGGATTGCGGTTCGTCCCTCGGTGCAGTGTACGGGGTGGATATAATAACGAAAATCGTATAAAACAACGGTTATATATTGCATAACGATTGTTGCATAGGGTTTTGGAAACAGCCGAATAAAACAACACAAAAAAGCGTTGCATGGTGGGTGAAATATACCACGAAAGCAACGCTTTTGCTTTGGAAATATTGATATACAAGGGCTTGAGATAGCTGAATAAGAACCCCTCACGCATTGCGTTCGGGAACCTTGTTGCTTCGCAATAACAATACCGCAGTCGACACTATTGTATCAACTGCGGTATCTTTTCTGGCGGAGAGTTAGGGATTCGACTCGCACGCCTGCGGGCGTTTGGTCGCTCGCGGTCACAACAGTCCACCGGACTGTTGCTCTGTGCCGCTCGTCCTTCGAATCCATTTTGAAATCTGCAAATGAAAATAGCAGACACCGCTATGGTATCTGCTACTTCTTCTGGCGGAGAGTTAGGGATTCGAACCCTAGGTGAGTTTCCCCACACAGCATTTCGAGTGCTGCACCTTCGACCACTCGGACAACTCTCCGTGTTAAATTTGCCTTGTTATTTTAACAGATAATCTTCTCTTTGTCAATTCTTTTTGATATTGTTTTTGAAACAGTAATATTATATATTTCAAAAAGGATACCACTTAAAATGCAAAAATTCTACCGTAAAATCCGTGCTGTTCATATTCAAAGGAGCCGGTTGCAATTAATTTAAAGCTTGTAATGATATTTATCCGAGGCTGTCTTACTCGGAAAGCAATATCAAAGAGAGTTTTGTTAATTGCTTATTGAAAAAAATGCAGAATATGGTATTATAATATTTATAGTGCAATAAAGATAAATTTTATGTAGGTGTTAAAGATGCTGTTTAATTCGTATGTTTTTGTATTTCTCTTTTTTCCTGTGGTTGTTTTGGGATATTTCTTGCTTAATCATTTCAAAAAATATGAATGGGCAAAAGTTTTCCTCATAGGAGCTTCATTATATTTTTACGGATACTTTAATTGGAGTTATCTGTTAATAATTATTTCTTCGGTTATATTAAACTATATTTTCAGCGGAGTGTTGCTTTCAAAAAAGCACAATACTCTTGTTAAAAAATCAGTCTTTGCTGTTGCTATGTGCCTTAATATAGGCAGCTTGGGTGTTTTCAAGTATTACGATTTCTTTGTTGAGAATATCAACACTGTTTTCAGCACAGATTTTTCGCTTTTAAACATCTTATTGCCGTTAGGCATAAGCTTTTTTACATTCCAGCAATTATCATATATTATAGACAGCTATAAAGGTAATGTTCCGAGGTATTCCTTTTTTGATTATGCGTTGTTTGTTACATATTTTCCGCAGCTCATAGCAGGTCCGATAGTTACCCATGACGAAATGGTTCCTCAGTTTGCAGATGTTTCAAAGAAAAAATTTAATGTTGATAATTTTGCGTGCGGTTTATACGGCTTTGCTTTAGGCTTAGGCAAAAAAGTAATTATTGCCGACACTTTCGGTCTTGTTGTTGACACCGCTTTTACGGATGTTGCAAATTTAGGAACTGAAAACGCTGTTCTTGTTATGCTCGCATACACTTTCCAGATATATTTTGATTTCAGCGGATACAGCGATATGGCTATGGGCATCGGAAAAATGATGAATATTGATATTATACAGAATTTTGATTCTCCATATAAAGCTATAAGCATAGTAGATTTCTGGAAAAGATGGCATATTACTCTCACAAGATTTTTTACAAAATATATTTATATTCCTCTTGGAGGCAACCGAAAAGGCGAAGCAAGAACATATTTAAACATTATGATTGTGTATCTTGTAAGCGGTATCTGGCACGGTGCAAACTGGACATTTATTCTTTGGGGTGCTTTGCACGGTGTCGCATCTGTCATAACAAGATTTACAGACAAGAAAACGGGGCTGTTTTCTCAAAGAAAGTCAAAAATACTGAAGATTGTTTTATGGAGTCTTACTTTTGTTTTCCTGAATCTTACCTGGGTTATATTCAGAGCAGATTCCATTGAGCAGGCCTTCGAGTTCTACAAGCAATTATTTAGTTTTAACTTTGTAGGATTAAATATAGATTATCTTAAGTTGATGAGAACAGGCGGCATTCTTCTTTTAGATAAGCTGCTTCCCGTGATAGGTGATTATATTAAGGATTACGCACATATTATTATGTTCGCTCTGGCGTTTGTGCTGTCCGTATTCTCTGAAAATGTAAGTTCCAGAATTCAAAACTACAAAGTAAAATGGTATCAACCGATAATTACTGCTGCTATTCTGTTTTGGTGCATAATGTCGTTTGGCGGCGAATCATCGTTTCTGTACTGGAATTTTTGAGGTGAATTATGAATAGTAAAAAAATGGTTGCAGCAACGTTTTCCTTGTTGCTGAGTGCATTATTGTTGATTGGTACAGTTAATTTTGCTGTTGACCCGCTGTTTCAGTATCATAAGCCATGGTTCGGACTGGAAGCAAATGTTACCAACGAAAGGTATCAAAATGCGGGAATTGCCAAAAATTTTGATTTCAAAAATGTTATAATCGGAAACTCTATGTCAGAGAACTTTTTGGTATCTGATGTTGAAAAGGCATTTAACGGAAAAACAGTTAAGCTCACAGCTTCAGGTTCTCACGCATTGGATTGGACTTATCTGTTGGATATTCTTTCAGGCAGAGAAAATCATCCCGAAAATATTCTGTTTAATCTTGACACAGGTTTTTTCAATTCTTCAGATAAAGTAACCAAACACGAAATGCCCTTGTATTTATATGATAACAACTATCTGAACGATGTAGAATACCTTTTTAATTTCGCTCTGACTAACTATACATACGATACTCTGAAAGCTAATATCCTCAATACAGTTCCTGATTACAACAGTGTTTTTGTGTGGGGATACGATATTCCATGCAAAAAAGATATTATTCTTACAGAATATAACGCCGCAAAAGAAAAGAATGGATCAGCAAAAACAGACAGATGTTTTTATACAGAAGGCAACCTGAAGTTGTTGGGTAAATATTTTGAAGCTATGCCGGATACACAATTTGTTTTCTTCTGTTCTCCGTTCAGCGTTTTGTATTGGAAAGATGTATATGATTCAGGTCAGCTGGATGAATACAAAGCTGAATTTGAAAAAACTTTTGATTTTATGTCGCAGTATAAAAATGTTACTGTTTTTTTCTGGGTAGATGAAGAAATGCTTGATATTATCAGCAATCTGGATAATTACAAAGACTCAACTCATTACGGCTTTCATATAAGCAAAGAGATAATCTCACGAATCGACAATAATTTTGGTGTGTTGCCGAAAGAAAAAGAAAACTACAAATCTTTGCTGAATGTTTTTTTCGATTATCTTGAAAACTTCGACTACGAAAAGCTATTTGATTAATCCCTTCAGAAAGGCGGAAATTCAATGCAAGGTTTTATTAAATTCTTGTTTACTGTTTTTACTGCGGTTTGCGTTTTTCTCTCAAACCTGATTTTTCCTGCCACGATTTATCCCGAGAGCGAGAATTTTGATTTTTCGTTTCTCGAATATCCCGAGGAAGCAATTATAACCCTCGAAGAGGCGGGGCTCACCGAGCAGGAACTTGTGGGCAGAGCCTCGGCACAGCTTCCCGAATATGTTCAGTCAGGCGGATATGACGATATAAACGGCATCACCATTTCCCCTTATTACACCGCGAAGGTAAGCGGAGAGGAAATTCCCGTTTATGCTTCGGTGGTTTTCATCCGTGCCGATGACACGGGAACTCTTCACTCGTTTTCAGAGATTTATGTTGATGCCGACACCGATTTTTCATTCAACATAGAGATAACGGGTGCTGATGTAACGCTGAAAAATGCCGTTGTGCTTCCCGAATCCCACGGAGTTAAAGCGCTCTGCGAAAACAACACGGTTACAGCGTCAATCAACAAAACGGGCGTTTACACCTTCCTTTTCAACGGTGCTAATCAGTATTACGGCTATACCCTTATGGTGCGTGAAAAGGTTGACGAGGATGCCGAAATCGCAGCATATATAGAAGAATACGGAGAAGATAGCGTCTGGGTGCTTGATAAAGGCGTTTATCAGTACGATTATGTCAACCTCGTCGGAAATGAAAATCTCGTAATTTATCTTCGTGAGGGTGCTTATGTTATGGCAAATCACCTTTTTGATATTGACTGTGCAGAGGATGAAAACAAATATCTTGAACCCACTGCACCCGGAGATAATGCAATCGGACTCACAAGGTATCCGTTCCTGAATTTCTTTAACTGCAATAATATAACCCTTACGGGCAGGGGAGTTATTGATATGACCCGCCTTGACCGACGGGAGCGACGGGGCGTGGTTTTCACCGACTGCAGCAACATAAATATAAGCGGAGTCAAGATTATCAATTCTCCCGAATGGTCATTCATTTCCTATTGCTGCACCGATGTGAATATTGAGCAGGTTGACATCATCGGCAACCGCGGAAACTGCGACGGCTTTGCAATCTGCAACAGCCATAATGTAACCGTAAATAACTGCTTTGCAAGAGTGGCGGACGATACCTTTGAAGTGAAAGCTCTCGGAGGCAGAATGGGCAGCAACAACATAACTTTTTCAAACTGCATCGCCTGGGGCGGATATGCAAGATGCTTTGGCATCACGGGCGAGGTTAATAAAAAGATTTCTGATGTTACCTTCCGTGACTGTGCGGTAATTTACCGTGACGGCATCTGGGATAATGACAGAATAGGTTCGCTTGTTGTTGTTGCAGAACAGACCAAAGGCAGCATTGACGGCATTCTTTTTGAGAATATCGAAATATTCCGTGATGAAGGCAGACCAATTCTTGTGAAAATCTATGATGAGGAAGCAGAAAATTTTGAGATTAAGAATGTTGTTTTCAGAAATATTTCTTACACCTCATATATGAAGCCGAAAATAGCGGGTACAGACAGCAACACGAATACCGTTCAGGTTGAGCTTGATAACATCACCTCTTGCGGCAGAAAGATAACCTTTCCGCCCCTTGACTTCAGCATAGGCAAATACTGCGAGATAAGCTGAAATTGAAAATATTGATATTAATAAAAGCTCCGTTTACCGTTCAATCGGTAAGCGGAGCTTTTATGTTTTTTCTCTGTATGCTTGACAATATCGAATATCGATAATATAATATATATGTCGATATTCGATATAAGGGTGGTGCTGTTTTGCCCAGATTAAAATTTCAGACATTGACCGAGCAGATGTTTTATATTTTGTTATGCCTTAAAGAGGAATGCTGCGGAATTGATATTATGGATAAGGTTTCGCAGATGACAGACGGCAGAGTAAAGGTTGGCTCGGGCACACTTTATAATCTGCTTGAACAGTTTCTGGATTCGGGAATTATTATTCAGACAAAGGCAGAGGGCAGACGCCGAAATTATGTTTTGACGGACAGAGGAAGAGATTTGCTCAAATGCGAATATGAACGCCTTTGTACTCAGGCAGAAGATTACCGTAAATTGTTTCTGTAAAAGGAGGTAAGGTTATGTCACGGGAAAAGAGTTTTAAAACTTTTCATGATAATTTTGCTTACTATGACCGAACAGGCATACAGGAATATCTGGAGCAAAAAGCTTCTGAAGGGTGGTTGCTTGTTAAAAAGCAATTTGCGGGTGAGTGGGAATTCAAGAAATCCGAACCGCAAAAGCTTCATTACACAATAACCTATCTCCCGCAGTTTTCAAATGAGGACAGTTTTTTGCTGTCCGAAAATAAAAATGAATATCTTGAGCTTTGTGCGGCATCAGGCTGGCAGTTTGTTTGTGCATATAAAAATATGGTTATTTTTTTAAATGAGGAAGAAAATCCGCTGCCTCTTGAAACTGACCCCGAGATTGAGCTTTCCTCAATACACAAAGCATTTTTGAAAATCAGCCTGCCTAAAACAATTATTTCTTTTGGAGTTTTTGCAATAACATTCTTTTATTTGCTGTTTTCAGGTAAATCCTTCAAGGGCGACGATTTCGTGTTGGGGTTGCTCGCATTTCTGTCGTTTTATATTGCTATCGATTTGTTAGGTTATTTTCGTTGGCGAAAGAAAGCTCTTGCCGCTGCAGCAACCGGTGAATTCAGCAAAACAAACGTTCCCGACAGATTTCTTTCAGGCTTATTTATTGTTTTTTCTCTTTTATGTGCCGCAGCGGTTATTATAAAATCAATTATAACGGGTAATTGGGCAACGTTTATAATAGCGGCTGTTATTGGTGTTGCATTGGTTCTTGATAGCTTCTTAGATAAGATAGTAAAATCAGAAGAGAATTGGAAAAAGTATTTGGTTAGGTTTGTTTCATTTTTGAATTTTTTTGCTGCTACAGCGTTATTGCATTTTGTCCTTGATTTATTCTGAACAATCAACCGCAGAGGTTTTTGTTGTTTCGGGACTTTATTTAATCTTTTTTGTATGTTATACTTTTTATAATGTTGGGGCTGCGACGGCAATTATAATCAATCCTCAGTCCTACGGACAGCTCCTTTGCCAAAGGAGCCCAAAAGGTAAGTCTCAGTATAATAGCCTCCTTTTGAAAGGAGGTGGCATTTTCGCAAGAAAATGACGGAGGATTGTTTGTATAAAAGGAGAGAGAATATGGCAGATACAATATATAAGGAAATAAGAAAAAGTAACGATATGACAAGGGATGATGTTTGCGACAAGGCATCGCTGATGAACAATCCGATTCAGCCCGAGCGTCTTGAAAGAATTGAAAACGGCAAATTCCCGATAACGCCCGACGAGGTAATGCTGCTTGCCGAAATCTATGGCGAGCCGACCCTCTGCAACCATTACTGCTCAAAGGAATGCCCCATCGGCAAAAAATATGTGCCCGAGGTTAAGGTTAAAGACCTTGCACAGATTGTGCTTGAAATGCTTTCTTCGCTCAATTCAATGAAAAAGAGCCAGGAGAGGCTTATTGAAATAACTGCCGACGGTGAGATTGACGATAACGAAATCAAGGATTTTGTTTTTATTCAGAAAGAGCTTGAACGCATTTCAATCACAGTTGAAGCCTTGCAGCTATGGGTTGAGCAGATGCTCGCAGATAAGAAAATCAATATTGAGAAATACAACCAAATCAAAGGCGAATAAGAATTTACGGTGTCCGCAAGGGCACCGTTTTTGCATTTGTTGAGAAAAAACGGGTGCGTTTTCCGCACAAAGTGTCATTCAGTTTTGCGGTTTGGTGAGTTATCATATAGTCAAGGAAATATCAGGCGGCAATATAATATATCAAGGAGTGATTATTAATGATTGAAATAATATTTTCCGTTATCGCTGTATGGCTGTTTGTTAAAGCTATAGGGTTGGCATTCAAGCTGACCTGGGGTGCGGCAAAAATCGGTGCAACAATACTGCTCGCACTTGCAGTTCCCGCATTTATTTTGCTTGCAATTTTCGCAGGCGGATTTATTCTGCTCTTGCCCGTTGCTTTAATCGCCGGTGCGGTGGGATTGCTTAAGGCGTGCAGCAGAAGTTAATTCGGAATGCGTAATGCGTAATTCGTAATGAAGGGTCTGCGTTTTGAGTGATGAACGCAGAGTTTCGGACGGGCTTCACCCGTACCCATTATATTTTTCGTAGGGAACGCTGTCCTCAGCGTTCCGAAAATCAAACTTCATTAGTTTTATTCATATTGATTTGAATTGATGTTCGTGATAGAATTACAAAAAGGGGGTAATGAAATATGAAAAAACAAAACAAGAAAAAAATAAAAATCTTTCCGTGGATTCTCGGTATTCTTATAGGTGCGGTTATAATCGGGGCGGGGCTTTTTATCTCCTGCACGCCCATAAACATTCATAATCCGCTGCTTTGGATTCTTGTTATTCTTGCTATGACCGCCTCAATTTATTTCGGCAGACTTGCCAACGGCTGCAGGGATTTTGAATGGGTAACCGTTTCAAAAAATGTTGGCTCAAAGGGCCGTACAAAAAAATACACAAAATTCAACCTCTCAATTCTTCCCTATATTCTGCCGATTGCTCTGACCGCAGTTTGTGTTATTGCGGGCGTTGGCGGCAGCACCTTGTTCAATGCAACCTCTTATTCTGAAATTCTTAAGGTTGCCGATTCTGATTTTTCCGCCGATTTATCGGAATCTGTTGAAACGGATTCCATTGCACTTATGGATACCGCATCGGCACGAATGCTCGGTGACCGTGAAATCGGTGCACTTTCAGATGTTGTGAGCCAGTTTGATGTTTCAAACGATTATATTCAGATTGATTATAACGGAAAGCCCGTAAAGGTTTCTGCTCTTGAATATGCCGACTTTTTCAAATGGCTCAACAACAAGGATACGGGCGTTAAAGGATATGTTACGGTTGACCCCGTTTCGATGTCGGCTTCGTTTGAAAAATCCGAGGGTATGAAATATATCCCCTCCGCACATTTAACCGAAAATGCAAAAAGACATATCTGGCTCAAGCACCCCACGTTGATGATTGAAAACCTTCATTTTGAAATTGATGAAAGCGGCAGGCCGTTTTATGTTGCATCAATCGTTGAAAAAACTATTTCTCTCTTCGGAGGAAAGACCGTCAGCGGCTGCGTTGTGCTCGACCCCGTATCGGGTGAAACGGTTATATATAATGCTGCGGATATTCCCAGATGGATTGATGTTGTTTTCTACGGCGACCTTATCTGCGAGCAGTATAACTGGCACGGAATGTATCAGAACGGCTTTATGAACAGCTTGTTTACCAAAGATGGCTGCAAGCAGGTTACAACCTACAGCTCCGAGGATGATTCTTCCGATGAAAAGCCCGTTTCGGATTACGGTTATGTTGCCAAAGACGGCGATATATGGATATACACGGGTGTAACCTCGGTTAACGGCGACAGCTCAAATATCGGCTTCCTTCTTGCAAATGAAAGAACGGGCGAAAGCCGCTACTATGCCGTAGCAGGTGCCGATGAAAAATCCGCAATGACCGCCGCAGAGGGCGAGGTTCAGGAAAAAGGCTATCAGGCTTCATTCCCTTCTTTAATCAATGTTGAAGGAAATCCCACCTACATTATGGTGCTTAAGGATTCGGGCGGACTTGTGAAGCTCTATGCCGCAGTTAATGTTGAGCAGTATAATATCGTAACAACCGCCGCAACTCAGGCGGAATGCATTTCAAAATATAAGGCTATGCTCGGCATAAGCGAAATTCAGACTCCTGCCGATGATGTGAAAAATGTAACCGTTAAAATCGCTTCGGTAAAATATATTGATATTGACGGAAACACCTATATTTATCTTATTGATACAGAGAACAATATATTTAAAGCCAAAGCAGCGGAGCACGAAAATATGCTTCTTCTTGAAGCGGGCGATACCGTTGAGCTTTCCTGCTCGGGTTCAAGAATTATCTCGTGCAAGCAAACTGCAAACTAAAAACAACAAAGGGGCTGTTGGGCGACATTTCATAAGGAAGTTAAGGTTTTTATCGATTCTTTTCCGTTAATA
>CALGRR010000112.1 GCA_937880805.1 uncultured Clostridia bacterium | reverse complement strand
CGGTCCCGCTGCATCGGAAATGGAACGCAGAGGTGAAGAAACAATTCTCGGCACTCTGAATCGGGACATTGTGAAATTCAACTCTGTAAGAAAACATTTACGAAAAGCGCTTACAGAATTGAAAGAATGGATTGAAGAAATCAAGAAAATTCTTTCCGAATTCAAAGAAGAAAAAGAACCGACCATCGCAGATATTCTCATCGACTATCTGAATTCCCGCAAAGAGGCTCACAGCTGTAAAAGCAGATATTATTACAACAAAGATTTGTCGGTTGATCTGAAACAGGTATCACAAATCGTCGCATTTCTTCAAGAACATAATATCACTTCCACGGATTCTTTATGGGAGATGATTGAAGAAGTTTCTACGGTTAAAAGCCGTATCGACACCGCCGAGGAAAAAATCAAAGAACGCAAGAAGGGAATTAAATTTCTCGGTGATTATGCGAAATATAAATCCGTTGCCGATGAGTATGCAAAAAAGAAATTCGGCAGAGATAAATTTAAAACCGAACACAGTAAGGAATTAAATTCATTCTACCGAGCGAAACGATGGGTTGATGAAAATCCGAACGCAACAAGCAAATCGTTGAAAGCCGAACTTGAAAAACTGCAAACACAAAAAGCCGCCGATGTCACTTTAATTGAAAGCAACTACGGCAGCCTTGAAGAACTCAAACGTGCAAAATTTATCATTTCAAAAGTTCTTGCAAACGTCAAATATCACGAGCAAGAAGAATCACAGCAATCCACACAAAAATCAAAACAAGAAATTATTGAATAATGAAAGGAGACTTAATAAATTCGACAGAATAAACATTAAATTTTGGCAAAGATTATTAAACGAAGGGGGGACGGCTGATGTCTGAAAGCAAAGAGAAAAGTACAGGCAAAAAGATGAGCGAAACTGAAAAGCAAGGAGTCATTGAAAAGTTGTGGCTTATTTATTTCAACGATACGCTTTATGAAAAAGGTTTAATATCAGAAACGGAACGCAACCGAATGGCAAATAAAATCCATTCACGAAAGCCGTCCGGTCAGTCAAGATAGAAAGAGGTCTGTTTTTATTGCAGACCTCTTGATTTCTTTATTGAAATATGATAATATATAGATAATGATACAACGAAACTTTTAAGGAGGATAAAAGATATGGATATACATATTGTGCGAATGCAGTTGAAATCAAAAAGCATATATGAAATTCCTCTCAGGGTAACATACTATGCCCGTGTTTCGTCGGAAAGTGATGAGCAGTTAAATTCGCTTGGCAATCAGATAAGCTATTATGAAAATCTTATAAAAAAGAATCGTGCGTGGACTTTTGTGCCGGGATATATTGATGAGGGTTTGTCGGGCATATCTGTTAAGAAAAGAGAAAATTTCAACAGAATGATTGATGATGCGGCAGACGGAAAATTTGATTTTGTTATAACAAAAGAAATCTCCAGATTTGCGAGAAACACTCTCGATTCAATTCAATTTACCCGTCAGCTTCTCGGTTTTGGTGTAGGCGTGTTTTTTCAGAATGATAACATCAATACGCTCGACGAAGATAGTGAGCTCAGACTTTCGATTATGTCGTCAATCGCTCAGGATGAACTCCGCAAGCTTTCAAGCCGAGTTAAATTCGGTCATCAGCAGGCAATAAAATCAAATGTTGTACTTGGTAACAGCAATATTTTTGGCTACACAAAGGTTGATAAGAAGCTTGTTATTGATGAAGAACAGGCGGCTATGGTCAGAGAGCTTTTTGAACTTTATGCTACCGACCAATACAGCATGAAGCAGATTGAAACAATCTTTTGGGACAAAGGATATCGAAACAGTAAGGGCAACAAAATTGCTCATTCAACAATGTCAAATATGATTTCAAATCCCAAATACAAGGGATACTATGTCGGCAATAAAGTCCGTGTTGTTGATATGTTCACAAAGAAGCAGAAATTCTTGCCGCCCGAAGAATGGGTAATGTTCAAAGACGAAACGGGCGAAATAGTACCTGCAATTGTTTCGGAAGAACTGTGGGACAAGGCAAACGAAATTCTGAAAAGACGCAGTGATGATGTAAAAGCACGTCAGGGCATTTGTAACCACGCAAATCTGCTGACGGGGAAGCTTTTCTGTACCGCCTGCGGAACGGCATATTATCGCCGTGAATCCAAAGACAGAAGCGGAAATAAAAACAGCAAGTGGATATGCTCGGGCAAAATCAAAGGCGGCTCGGATTCCTGTTCCTCATTTGCGATTTATGAAGAAGAAATCAAACCGATTCTGTTTGAGGTGTTCCGTGATACAAAAGCGGATGCAGATGCACTTGTTGAGGAATATGTGAGAATGTATTCCGAAATGACCGATAACGGCAAACTTCCCCAAAAGATTGCGGAACAGCAAAAGATAATTGATTTCGCATTGCAGAAAAAATCAAAACTGCTTCAATATAATGTTGCAGGTCAGATTACGGACAGGGATTTCATTGAGATGACCGAGCAATGCAACCGTGAAATAGCAGAAGCTGAAAAGGCGATTGCAGAGCTTAATGAAGCGCTTGAATCAAGCGAGGATTTCAGAAAGCATATTTCAGCAGTTCGTGCGGCAATATCGGCGGCACAGAACGATGCAAGGAAAGGCACGATTTCCAAAGAATTTGTTGATACCTATATTGATAAGATTTTTGTTACTCCGCTTGATGACGGCACTATGAGGCTGAGCATAAAGATTTTTACGGGAGAATCAACCGAAAAGTTTCTCGGAAAGCTCAAACGTCGTGCGGGACAAATTAACCCGTTATCTGACAACTTGACAGAAAATCAAAGCGTATCAACGGATACAGACACATCTGTTTCTATGGGCCAAACGTTCAAGAAGATGATCGAAGCTTATGAAAACGGTATGAAATAAATCAGTCTTTATTAAGGGAGCTGCCGCAATATGCGGCAGCTCTTTATCTTTGTTATTTGCGTTTTGTTAACATAAAGTTTTTTATTTGCTCATTTTTTTGTGTTTATTGCGGTTGACGGTTTGATTATAATAATATATAATAATATATTAAAATGGTGTAATGTTTCATAATTACAGATTAACTTTAAGGAGTTTATATATGACCCAGAACGATTTGAGAATAATGCCCGCTGTTGCACTTCGCGGGTTGGTAGTGTTTCCCGGAATGTTTCTGCATTTCGATGTGGGAAGAGAAAAATCAATAAATGCATTGAAAAAGGCAATGGATACCGACCAGGAAATTTTTCTTATTACACAGAAGGATATTTCGGTTGATGACCCCGATTACACCGAGCTTTACGAAATCGGTGTTGTTGCAAGCGTTAAGCAGGTTCTGAAGCTGCCCGGCAAAAGCGGCAATGTCAGAGTTGCCGTTGAGGGGCTTTACAGAGCAAGGCTTGTGCAGGGAATTGAGGCGGGAAGCGGAAACTTCCTGAAAACAATGATATTCCCGATTAAGCAGCAGGGGATAAGAGCCGAAAAGCAGGATTATGCAAAGGCACTTGTTCGCCATACGAAGGATATATTTGCCGATTATTCGGATTGTGCACCGCAGATGCCCGCAGATCTTATGACGAGCGTTATGCAAAAAACCGACCCGGGCGAGCTTGCCGATTACATTGCAGGCAACATAATGCTCGAATATGAGGACAGGCAGAGAATTCTTGAAGTTCTGAACCCCATAAAGCGTCTTGAAGAAATGTGCATATTGCTTGCAAGCGAGGGCAATCTGCTTTCAATAGAGGCTGAAATCAACGACAAGGTTCAGGAGCAGATTGATAAGAATCAGCGTGAATATTATCTTCGTGAGCAGATGAAGGTTATTTCATCCGAGCTCGGCGGCGGCACTTCTCAGGAGGAAGAGCTCGATATTTTCAGAGAGAGGATTTTCAATCTCAAAGCAGCTGACGATGTAAAAGAAAAGCTTTTCAAAGAATGCGACCGACTTGAAAAATATTCTCCGCAGTCACCCGAGGCGGCGGTGAGCAGAAACTATATTGAAGCCTGCCTTTCGCTTCCGTGGGGAGTTTACGGCAAAGAAAACTCAGATATAAAGAAATCAAGAAAGATTCTTGAAGCCGATCACTACGGTCTTGAAAAAGTTAAGCAGAGAATTCTTGAATACCTTGCAGTCAGAACTCTTGCCCCCGATATTAAAGGTCAGATAATCTGCCTTGTCGGTCCTCCGGGTGTTGGTAAAACCTCGGTTGCACGCTCGATTGCAAGAGCAACGGGCAGAGAATATGCAAGAATTTCGCTTGGCGGCGTGAGAGATGAAGCCGAAATCAGAGGTCACAGAAAAACATATATCGGCTCAATGCCGGGCAGAATCATCAATGCAATGCAGCAGGCAAAAACAAGCAATCCGCTGATACTTCTTGATGAGGTTGACAAGCTTTCGTCGGATTATAAAGGCGACCCCACCTCGGCTCTTCTTGAGGTGCTTGACCCCGAACAGAATTTTGCATTCAGAGATCATTATATCGAATTGCCATTTGATTTGAGCAAGGTTATGTTCATAACAACCGCAAACGTGCTTTCAAATATTCCCGAGCCTCTTCGTGACAGAATGGAAATAATCGAGCTCGGCAGCTACACATTTGAAGAAAAATTCAACATAGCCAAAAAGCATCTTATTCCCAAGCAGGTTAAACGCCACGGGCTTTCGTCAAAGCAGCTTCGCATTAGCGACAAAGCGTTGAGCCTCATTATTGAAGGCTACACCAAAGAGGCGGGCGTGCGTGCTCTTGAACAGCAGATTGCAGCCGTATGCCGTAAAGCGGCAATGAAAATTGCGGAAGACGGCGAGGCAAAGGTTGCCGTTAAGCCTGAAAATGTTGAAGAGCTTCTCGGCTCAAGAAAGTTCAAAAACGATTCGATTATCAAAGAGAATGAAGTGGGCGTTGTGAACGGACTTGCCTGGACTGCGGTTGGCGGAGATATGCTTGAAATCGAGGCAGCCGTTCTTGACGGAACGGGCAAGCTTGAGCTTACGGGCTCACTCGGCGATGTTATGCAGGAAAGTGCAAAGGCGGCGGTGAGCTATATACGCTCAAAATCCGCAGATTTGCCGATAAGCTGCACTTTCTATAAAGATAAGGATATTCATATTCACGTGCCCGAGGGAGCAACTCCCAAAGACGGACCTTCGGCGGGTGTGACGATTGCAACTGCTCTTGTTTCTGCACTTTCAAACAGAAAGGTGCGTAAGGATGTTGCGATGACGGGTGAAATTACCCTTCGGGGCAGAGTTCTTCCCATAGGCGGACTCAAAGAAAAATCAATGGCTGCATATAAAGCGGGAATAAAAACGGTTATTATTCCTTATGATAACATTTCCGACCTTGACGAGGTTGACCCGAAGGTTAAGGAAGCTGTTTCGTTTGTGCCCGTGAAAACCGTTGAAGCGGTTTGGGATGCCGCCCTTGAAAAAGAAAAGAATATCAGCGATAAATCATTAAAGAATGTTGATAAAAAACAGTTAGGTAAAAGGATAGAATATGAGATTTGATAAAATAGATTTTACCGCCGCTTACGGCACTTCAAAGCAGCTGCCCCCATCGGGAATGCCTGAAATTGTTTTTTCGGGTCGCTCAAATGTGGGCAAATCTTCACTTATTAACAAGGTGTTCAACAGAAAAAGCCTTGCAAGGGTAAGCTCCGTGCCGGGCAAAACAATAACGGTGAATTTCTTCAAGGGTGACGGTGTTTACTTTGTAGACCTCCCGGGCTACGGATATGCAAAGCGTGAGTTCAATGAGAAAAAACGCTGGGCAGAGCTTATGGAGGGCTATTTTCAAAGCGGCAGAAACATAAGCCTTGTTATTCAGCTTATTGATATGCGTCACGCTCCCTCGCAGGATGATATGATAATGCTCAACTTTCTCAAAGAAAGCGGAATACCTTTTATCATAGCTCTCACAAAATGCGATAAGCTTAACAAAACAGAAACCGAAAAACGCCGTGAAGAGCTTAAAGAAGAGCTTGCCGATTATCCCGAAATCCGAAAAATTGAGTTTTCTGCAATAAAGGGAACGGGTGTTGAAGAAATCAAAGCAGCGATAATTTCAAGTCAGGAGAGCTGAAAAAATGTATGTATCGGATTGTATTTCACAAAACAGTAAAGGGCACCTCACAATAGGCGGTGCGGATACCGTTGAGCTTGCGAGGAAATTCTCAACGCCCCTTTATGTTTTTGATGAAAATGAAATAAGAAAGAATCTTCGTGAATTCAGAGAATCTGTTGAAGAAAACTATGGCGGCAACGGTCTTGTTGTTTATGCAAGCAAGGCTTTCTGCTGTAAGGAAATGTGCAGAATATGCAAAAGTGAAAACGTGGGCATGGATGTTGTTTCGGGCGGAGAGCTTTTTACGGCTCTTTCGGTTGATTTCCCCGCAGAAAGAATTGTTTTTCACGGCAACAACAAAACCCGTGCAGAGCTTGAAGCGGCAGTTAAAAACGGTGTTGGAAGAATAGTTGCCGATAATGTTTTTGAGCTTGAAGCACTTAATGAAATCGCAGGGGCAAACGATGCGGTTGCAGGAGTAATGCTCCGCATTAAGCCGGGCATTGATGCCCATACCCACGATTTTATAATGACGGGTCAGATTGATTCAAAATTCGGTTTTGCTCTTGAAACGGGCGAAGCAATGGCTGCGGTTAAAAAGGCTCTTTCTATGCCGAATATAAAGCTCCGCGGTCTTCATTGCCACATCGGCTCGCAGATTTTTGATATTGACCCCTTTGAGCTTGCGGCAAAGGTTATGCTTGATTTGTATAAATCCGTCAAGGATGAAACGGGAGTTGAGCTTGAAGAGCTCAATCTCGGCGGCGGCTTCGGTATTAAATATCTTGAAACCGATTCACCAAAGCCCTACGGTGACTATATGAGAAGCGTTTCGGAAGTTGTTAAATCACACGCAAGCGAGCTCGGACTTAAAACACCGTTCATTCTTATTGAGCCCGGTCGCTCGGTTGTTGGTGCGGCGGGAATAACTCTTTACACCGTTGGTGCGGTTAAGGAAATTCCGAATATCAGAACCTTCGTTTCCGTTGACGGAGGTATGGCTGATAACCCGAGATATGCTCTTTATCAGTCGGATTATGAAATCGTATGTGCAAATAAGACGGCAGAAGAGAGAAACAATATTGTTACCGTTGCGGGCAAATGCTGCGAAAGCGGTGACCTTATTCAGGAGGGCACAAAGCTTCAGGATGTTGTGCCGGGAGATATACTTGCCGTTCTTTCAACGGGAGCTTATAACTATTCAATGGCTTCAAATTATAACAGAATTCCCCGTCCTCCCGTTGTTATGGTTAAAGACGGCGAGGCAAGAATTATTGTTAAAAGAGAAACCTATGAGCAGGTTTCACAAAATGATATTTAATTAAGGAAGTGACACAATGCCACAAACAAGAATGCTTGCAGAGGGTGTTCGTCTTGTTGCAATACCTGCCGACAGATTTAAAACTGCCTGCATTTCGGTTTCAGCGGCTTTGCCGATGAACGGAAATCTGGCTGCGAATTCATTGCTTGTTTATCTTTTAAAGCGTTCGTGTAAGGCTTATCCCGATTTTTCTCTTCTTAACGGAAAGCTTGATGAGCTTTACGGTGCATCGCTTGGTGCGGGAGTTGCAAAAATCGGCGAATCGCAGGTGCTTATGCTTAATCTCACAAGCCTTGACGATAAATTTGCTCTTACCGATGAAAGCATATCCGAGCAGAGTGCCAATCTTTTGGCTGATTTGATATTCAAACCCAATGTTAAAAACAAAAGCTTCGGCAAAGAGGCTCTTGCAACAGAAAAAAGGCTGCTTATTCAAAGAATTGAAGAAGAGCTTAACGATAAACGCACCTACGCTTTCAATAAGTGCATAGAGCATATGTGTGCAAACGAGCTTTACGGCAAGGATAAATACGGCACCGTTGAAGAAATTGAAAAGTTAACAATGGCAGATGTTTATAATGCGTGGGAAAATATGCTTAAAACCGCTGTTTTCCAGATTACGGCAGTAGGCAGTGCCGATATAGACAGAATAGCCGATGTTTTCTCAAAACGCTTTGCCGAGATTGAAAGAAATCCCGTAAAGTCAGAAACTGTGTTTATTGCCAAAAGCCACCGCTTCAACCGCTTTGAAGAGAAATTCCCCGTTAATCAGGGCAAGCTTGTAATGGGCTTCAGAGCAGGCATTAAGAGCAGCAGAGAAGATTACGGCGTAATGACCGTTATGAACGATATTTTCGGCTCGGGCACTTATTCAAAGCTTTTCACAAATGTCCGTGAAAAGCTGAGTCTTGCTTATTACTGTTGGTCAAGACTTATTAAAGATAAAGGCTTGCTCCTTGTTGAAGCCGGCATTGATACGGATAAAGAGAAAAAGGTTTCGGCAGAGATTTTAAGTCAGCTTTCAGATTTGAGAAACGGCAAAACTGACCCCGAGATTCTTGAATCCTCAAAGAAAGCTCTGCGTGAGAGATATACCTTCACAACCCCCGAAACTTATCTCAGCTGGTACGGCTCGCAGGTGCTTGAAGATGAAATTTTAACTGCGGATGATATGATAAACAGCATTGAGCAGGTAACTATGGAGCAGGTTTGCGAAGCAGCAAAGAAGCTTTCGATAGACACAATCTTTATGCTTTCCGCACAGGAGGAGGCTGCCGATGAAAACTGATGTTTTTACAAATGAAAAGCTTGGCGAATCCGTAACACGCATAAAGCATCCGTCGGGGCTTGAAATAAGAGTGCTTCAGAAAGCGGGATACACTTCGGCTTATGCGGTTTTCGGCGTTAAATACGGCTCTATTGATACCGCAGTTAAAAATGAAAACGGGGAGTTTGTAACAATCCCCGAGGGCACGGCTCATTTTCTTGAGCATAAGCTGTTTGAAAGTGAGGATTTGAATGCGTTTGAACGCTTTGCCAAAACGGGTGCAAGTGCAAATGCATACACAAGCTTTGAAAAAACCGCATATCTTTTCAAAGGCTCCGAGAATATTGAGCAGTCGCTCGAAATACTTCTTGATTTTGTTCAGAATCCCTATTTCACACAGCAGACTGTTGATAAGGAGCAGGGTATAATCAGGCAGGAAATCAGAATGTATCAGGATGTGCCCGATTGGCAGGTGATGTTCAATCTTCTGCGTGCTCTTTACAGCAAGCATCCCGTAAGAATTGATATTGCAGGTACGCAGGAATCCATTGCTGAAATAGATGCCGATTTGCTTTACCGACTTTATGAGAATTTTTATAACCCCGCAAATATGGTGCTCTGCGTTGTAGGCAGCATAAGTGCCGATGAGGTGCTTGAGGTTGTTAACAGATGCCTTAAAAACACAGAGGGCAAAGCGATTGAAAGAAAGTTTGAAAAAGAAAGCCCGCTTCCCGTTCAGAGTTATATTGAAGAAAAGCTTTCTGTTGCCCAGAAGCAGTTCCTGCTCGGCTTTAAAGAGGATATTTCCGAGCCCCTTCTCAGCCTTGATGATGAAATTGCATCGCAGATTATGCTTGAAGCAATAATGGGCAAATCCTCTTCTCTTTTCAAGAGATTGCTTGATGAAGGACTTATTGATATGAGCTTCGGTTCGGAGCTCTTCAACGGCTTCGGTTTTTCGGCTGTTATGATGGGCGGAACAAGCTCTGACCCTGAAAAGACGGCAGAAATCATCAAGAGCGAAATAAAAAGGCTTAACGCAGAGGGCATTGACCCCGCCGCCTTTGAAAGAGCAAAACGCAAGCATTACGGCAGAAGCGTTATGATGTATAACGATATTGATGACACCGCAAATCTTCTTATGAATCTTTATTTTAACGGATATGAGCCTTTTGCGGAGCTTGAGGCAATCAAGAAAACAACCCTTGAAGATGCACAGAGAAGGCTTTCGGTGCTCAAAGATGAAGCGTCTGCTCTTTCTGTTATCTGTACGATAGAATAAGGGGGCGAGAAAATGTCAGATTATACCGTTGTTTATTTTTCCTGCCTCGACAGAGGCTTCAGCGTGCCGAGTACGCTTGCTGAATTCTCAATTTTCGGCATAGATATTTCAATTAAGTTTTACGGAGCAATTATTGCTTTCGGTTTTGCACTTGCCGTTCTTTTCGGCGGCAGAATGGCTTATAAATGGAAAATGAGCCTTGATAAAATGGTGGATGTGCTTATTTACGGCACTTTTGCCGCAATCATCGGTGCAAGGCTTTATTATGTTTTCTCAAAGTGGGATTACTACGGCCAGCATCCTTCTGAAATTATTCAGATATGGAACGGCGGACTTGCCATTTACGGCGGGCTTATCGCAGGCATAATCGCAGCATTCGTCGTTTGTAAAATAAGAAAGCTCAATTTCTTTAATCTTCTTGATATTGCAACAATGAGCTTTCTTATCGGTCAGGGCATAGGCAGATGGGGCAACTTCACAAATCAGGAGGCTTTCGGTGTCAATACCGACCTCCCCTGGGGTATGTGGAGCGAGAAGGTTGCCGAGGATATAACAAGAAATCAGGCACTCTATGCCGAAAAAGGCTTTGCCGTTGACCCGAGTCTGCCCGTTCATCCCACCTTCCTTTACGAGTCAATCTGGTGTCTGCTCGGATTTTTTGTGCTCTATTTTATCTGTAAAAAAGCAAGAAAATTCAGCGGACAGATTGCACTCTGCTACGGAATATGGTACGGACTTGAACGCACCGTTGTTGAAGGTTTAAGAACAGACAGCCTTTATATTGCGGGCACAACAATCCGTGTTTCGCAGGCCCTTTCTGCGGCACTTGTTGTTGTTTGTGCAGTTCTCCTTATTATATTACTTATTAAATATACCAGGAATCCGAAGCCGATTGAGGGTATAGATTATTTTGTTGAAGAAGATAAAAAATCCAAAGCCGAAGCTTCACAGAAGGAGGTCTGATAAATATGGCAAAGATAATTGACGGCAAAAAAATCAGAGAATATAATCTTGATAAAATTGCAGAGCAGGTTTCCGTGCTCAAAGAAAACGGCGTTGAGCCTGCACTTGCGGTTATAATAGTGGGCAGCGACCCCGCTTCAAGAATTTATGTAAACAACAAAAAAGCTGCCTGCGAAAGAGTGGGTATGCGTTCGGTTGAATATGCATTGCCCGAAGAAACAACCACAGAAGAGCTTCTGGAGCTTATTGATAAACTAAATGCGGATAAAAGCATCAACGGCATTCTCTGCCAGCTTCCCGTGCCGAAACATATAAACAAAAATCTTGTTCTTGAAAGAATTCATCCCACAAAGGATGTTGACTGCTTCCACCCCGAAAATGTGGGCAGGCTTTCAATCGGCAGCGGCGAAATCGTTCCCTGCACTCCGATGGGAATGGTTAAAATGCTTGAATATGAAGGCATTGACCCCACTGGCAAGCATTGTGTAATAATCGGCAGAAGCGATATAGTGGGCAAGCCTATGGCAATGCTTATGCTTGCAAGAAACGCAACCGTTTCAATCTGCCACTCAAAAACAGTTAACCTTGCCGAAATAACAAAGCAGGCGGATATTCTCGTTGCAGCAGTCGGTATCGCAAAATTTGTTAAAGCAGATATGGTTAAAGACGGTGCAATAGTCCTTGACGTGGGAATGGACAGGGATGAAAACGGCAAGCTTTGCGGTGATGTTGATTTTGATGAGGTTGAAAAGAAAGCATCAATGATAACTCCCGTGCCCGGCGGCGTAGGACCTATGACAATAGCAATGCTGATGAGAAATACGCTCACGGCTTGTAAATTACAGAATAACATAAAATAAGAAAGGATTTTGATTATGGAAAAGAAACTTTATAAAAGCAGCACAGATAAGAAACTCTGCGGTGTTCTCGGCGGTCTTGCAAAATATCTGAACATAGACTCAACAATACTTCGTATTATTTATGTTCTTCTTTCGCTTTTTGTTCTCGGCTGCCCTGTCATCATTTATATTATTCTTGCTCTTGTTATGCCTCAGGAGCCTGAAAACACCGATAACGGCAACGGATTTGACAACAATTTCAATGCTCAATAATTTTTTTGAAAAAAGCAAAAAAACCTTTGACAAAGCTTGATTGTTGTGATATAATCTCATATGCCGCTTACTAAAGGCGGGCATAGCTATGCCCAAAAACAGATTCACTGTGCCTTAATGTAGCGAGTCTTAAAGAAAAGGATTGATATTCCGAATGTACGCAATTATTGAAACAGGCGGCAAGCAGTACAAGGTAGAAGCAGGCGATGTTGTTTTCATCGAGAAGCTTGACGCTGAAGAAGCAAGCGAATACACCTTTGATAAGGTAGTCGCTGTTGGAACCGATAACGGTATCACCGTTGGTGCTCCCTATGTTGAGGGTGCAAGCGTTGCCGCAAAGATTGTTAAGAACGGCAAAGCAAAGAAAATTACCGTTTTCACTTACAAGCCTAAGAAAAACGAGAAGCGTAAGATGGGTCACAGACAGCCTTACACCAAGGTTGAAATCTCAGCCATCAACGCATAAGAATCTGCCCTATGATTAGGGTGAAATTCTTAATCGGTAACAACCGACTGACAGGCTTTGAAATTAAAGGTCACGCAATGTTTGCCGAAAGCGGAAAAGATGTTGTTTGTGCGGCGGTTTCGTCTGCGGCATATATGGCAGCAAACACCGTTACCGAAATAATCGGTGCAAAGGCAAAAGCAGCTGCAGCCGACGGAGCAATGCATTTTGAGGTTAAGGAACCTTGCGATAAGTGCCTTGCGGTGCTTAAGGGCTTTGAGCTTCATATGACCGAGCTTTCAAAGCAGTATCCACAAAACATTAAAGTTATTTACGGAGGTGTAAAGAATGCTTAAGATAAATGTTCAGCTTTTCGCTCATAAGAAAGGTATGGGTTCAACCCGTAACGGCCGTGATTCAGAGTCAAAAAGACTCGGTGCAAAAAGAGCTGACGGCCAGTTCGTTCTTGCAGGTAACATCCTTGTAAGACAGAGAGGTACTCACATCCATCCCGGCACAAACGTTGGTAAGGGTTCAGACGATACTCTCTTCGCTCTCGTTGACGGAACAGTTAAGTTCGAGCGTCTTGGTAAAGACCGCAAGAAGGTTAGCGTTTACGCTGTTGAGCAGTAATTTACAAATAATTAATCCGCTATGCAATCGCATAGCGGATTTTTTTATTCTTTATTTGATTTGATTGCTTGTGAAAAAGAGGTTTTTTCCAATATGTTTGTTGCAGATTTTCCACTTGATATTTTCAGATTTAATATATGTTATGAATTGGTGATTATATAATTCATTATAATTGCTTTGAAAATCATCACTGTCAAACCAAACAAAATTTCCGTCCTCAATCGCAATATGTGACCCCATTATAATTCCGTCATAGTTTTCGTCAGAAGGATTTAAATTCATAGACGATACTTTGTCAAAAATGATTTCTATTGTATGCGGCTCCCACTGGCTTTGAAGAATCATATGAATCTGTCTTTTGTTATTAACAGCCTGCATTGAGCTTTCTTCATCAACATACATTCCGGATAAATATTTTAATTCTTTGAGGCAGGAATCGTGAAGACTGCCGGTTAAATCCATAAAAAAATCAATATCTTTTTGAGTTTTTATTTCAGTCCAGCTATTATTCATTAATGTCACCTCATTAGCTTTTAATAACTTGTTTTGGTTCGGGAACAAAAATGAATTGTTCCCGATTATTATTTCTCCAAAATCTTCTTGAGATACATTCCCGTATAAGATTTTTCGCATTTCGCAACCTCTTCGGGGGTGCCCTGTGCAACAATTTCGCCGCCGCCGCTGCCTCCCTCGGGACCAAGGTCGATAATATGGTCTGAAACCTTGATAACATCAAGGTTGTGTTCAATAACAATAACCGTGTTGCCCTTATCAACAAACGCCTGCAAAACATCAATGAGTCGGTGAACATCGGCGGAATGCAGACCCGTGGTGGGCTCATCAAGAATATAAACCGTTTTGCCCGTTGACTGCTTTGAAAGCTCTGTTGCAAGCTTAACTCTCTGTGCCTCACCGCCCGAAAGAGTTGTTGCTGGCTGACCGATTTTAATATAGCCGAGACCGACGTCATAGAGAGTTTTTATCTTGCGGTGGATTTTGGGAATGCTTTCAAAGAAATTCATTCCTTCTTCAACCGTCATTTCGAGAATATCGTGAATATTTTTGCCCTTGTATCGAACTTCAAGGGTTTCTTTATTGTATCTTTCACCCTTGCAAACCTCGCAGGGAACATAAATATCGGCAAGGAAATGCATTTCAATTTTTACAATACCGTCGCCCTGGCAGGCTTCGCATCGGCCGCCCTTAACATTGAATGAAAAGCGGTTTGCCTTGTAGCCCTTCTTTTTCGCATCGGTTGTTGAAGCGAAAAGCTCGCGTATATCATTGAAAACACCCGTATAGGTTGCGGGGTTTGAACGTGGCGTTCTGCCGATGGGGGATTGGTCAATGTTGATAACCTTGTCAAGATGCTCCGTGCCCTCGATGCGGTCGTGCTTGCCTGCAAACTTTTTTGCATTGTTGAGCTCAGAAGCAAGATGCTTATTAAGAATTTCGTTAACAAGCGAAGATTTGCCCGAGCCCGAAACACCCGTTACGCTGATAAATTTGCCCAAAGGAAATTCAACATCAATGCCTTTGAGGTTGTTTTCTCTTGCACCGTAAACAACAAGCGATTTGCCGTTGCCTTCTCTGCGTTTTTCAGGAATGGGAATAAATTTCTTTCCGCTTAAATACTGACCGGTAATTGATTTTTCACAGTTAAGAATATCGTTAATATCGCCGCAGCAAACTATTTCACCGCCGTGAATGCCCGCACCGGGACCCACATCAACAATATAATCTGCTGCAAACATTGTTTCTTCATCGTGTTCAACAACAATAAGAGTGTTGCCCAGATCACGCAGGTGCTTGAGAGTACCGAGAAGCTTTTCATTGTCACGCTGATGCAGACCGATGCTCGGCTCATCGAGTATATAGAGAACACCCATAAGTGAAGAGCCGATTTGAGTTGCAAGGCGGATTCTCTGTG
Organism: uncultured Clostridia bacterium; assembly: GCA_937880805.1. Lineage (GTDB taxonomy): Bacteria > Bacillota > Clostridia > Oscillospirales > Acutalibacteraceae > CAG-177. The sequence continues at coordinate 9,049 of CALGRR010000112.1, read as the reverse complement.
CTTCACCGCCCGAAAGGGTTGAAGAGGCTCTTGAAAGAGTGAGATAATCAAGACCCACGCTTGAAAGGAAGAAAAGGCGGCTGTGAATTTCTTTGATTATCATTTCGGCAATCATTCTGTCACGCTCTGAAAGCTGAAGATTTTCAATGAATTTCAGTTCTTCGGATATTGATTTTTTTGTGAATTCATCAATGTTTATTCCGCCTACGGTAACACCGAGCGATTCTTTTTTGAGCCTTGCACCGTGACATTCGGGGCAGTCATCGGCAGACATATAGGTTTCAAGCTCGTTTCTTGAAATATCGCTGTTTGTTTCTTTATATCTTCTTTCAATATTGGTGATTATACCTTCAAAATCGGTCATATATGTGCCCGAGCCGTATTCGCTGCGGCGTTCAAGCTTTATCTTTTTGCCGCCCGTGCCGTAAAATATAACATCCTTTGCCTGCTTCGGAAGCTTTTTGAACGGAGTATCAAGCGAAAAACCGTAGGCATTGGCAAGACCCTGAAAATACATCTGGGCGATTGTTCCGCCGTCGGATTTTCTCCATCCGCTTGCACAGATTGCACCTTCGTTTATTGAAAGGCTGTCATCGGGCACAACAAGCTTCGGGTCAACGTGCATAAATGTGCCGAGACCCAGGCATTTCGGGCAGGCACCGAAGGGGTTGTTGAATGAGAATGAACGGGGTTCAAGCTCTTCAATGTTAACTCCGTGCTCGGGGCAGGCATAGTTGAGAGAATAAAGCTTTTCTTCCTGACCCACTATATCCACAAGAAGCAGACCTTCGGTGAGAGTTGTTGCAGTTTCTATGGAATCTGCAAGCCTTGAACGGATACCTTCTTTTATAACGAGGCGGTCAACAACAACCTCGATGTTGTGCTTTATATTCTTTTCGAGCTTGATTTCCTCCGATAAATCATAAACAATCGAATCTATTCTTACTCTTGCATAGCCGCCCTTGCGGATGCTTTCAAGCTCTTTCACAAATTCGCCCTTTTTGCCTCTTGCAATGGGTGCCATAATCTGAATTTTAGTGCCTTCTTCAAGAGAAAGAAGGTCATTTGTAATATCATCAACCGTCTGCCTTGCGATTTCTCTGCCGCAAACGGGGCAATGCGGAATGCCTATTCTCGCATAAAGCAAACGCAGATAATCATAAATCTCCGTAACCGTGCCAACGGTTGAACGGGGATTTTTTGATGTTGTTTTCTGGTCAATGGATATGGCGGGGGAAAGCCCCTCAATGCTTTCAACATTGGGCTTTTCCATCTGACCGAGAAACTGCCTTGCATATGAAGAAAGAGATTCAACATAGCGGCGTTGACCCTCGGCATAAATTGTATCGAATGCCAGGGATGATTTACCCGAGCCCGAAAGACCCGTGAAAACAATCAGCTTATCACGGGGGATAGTTATGTCAACATTTTTAAGGTTATGCTCTTTTGCACCCTTAACTGTGAGATTTTTAATTGCCATTTATTATTTACCTCGTCTGAGTTTTTCAATTCTGTCACGAAGATAGGCGGCGTGCTCAAATTCAAGTATCTTTGCGGCTGCCTTCATTTCGGCAGTAAGCTTGATTATAAGCTCTTCACGCTCTTTTCTGCTCATCTTTGAAATTGATTTTTCCTCGTCGCTCTTTGCGGAAATCTCAATTATTTCGTGAACATTTTTAACTATGGTCTGCGGAATTATGCCGTGCTCTTCGTTATATTTCATCTGCTTTTCACGGCGTCGGTTGGTTTCTGTTATGGCACGCTCCATTGAAGGCGTTACGCTGTCGGCATACATTATAACCGTGCCCTCTGCGTTTCTGGCGGCTCTGCCTATTGTCTGAATGAGCGAGGTTTCGGAACGCAGGAAGCCTTCTTTATCCGCATCAAGAATTGCGACAAGCGAAACTTCGGGAATATCAAGACCTTCACGCAGAAGATTGATGCCTATGAGAACATCAAAATCACCGAGCCGCAAGCCTTTGATTATTTTCATTCGCTCAATGGTGTCTATATCGTGGTGCATATAACGAACCTTGATATCAAGGTTTTCAAGGTAATCCGTCAGATCCTCTGCCATTCGTTTGGTGAGGGTTGTAACAAGAACTCTTTCGCCCTTTTGGGTTCTCATATTTATTTCAGAAACAAGGTCATCAATCTGACCCTCAACGGGTCTTACCGAAATTTCGGGGTCAAGCAGGCCCGTGGGGCGGATAACCTGCTCGGCAATATGTGCACTCTTCGTTTTTTCAAGCTCACCGGGGGTTGCACTTACGAATATTTTCTGCCCCGTTCTTTCATAGAATTCATCAAAGGTAAGCGGGCGGTTATCGTATGCCGAGGGCAGACGGAAGCCGAAATTGATAAGGCTTTCTTTTCTTGCTCTGTCACCGCCGTGCATTGCTCTCACCTGAGGCAGAGTAACGTGGGATTCATCAACAAAAAGCAGAAAATCATCGGGAAAATAGTTGAGAAGAGTAAACGGTGCGGAGCCCGCAGGTCTGCCCGACATAACTCTTGAATAGTTTTCAATGCCCTTGCAAAAGCCTGTTTCACGAAGCATTTCAATATCGTATTCGGTTCTCTGCTTTATTCTCTGTGCTTCAAGAAGCTTGCCTTCGCTCTCGAAATATTTAACTCTCTCAAGCATTTCTTCATAGATATTTTTAATGGATTTTTCCATTTTATCGGGTGCTATAACATAGTGAGATGCAGGGTAAATTGCAACGTGAGATATAACATTTTTTACCTGACCCGTAAGAGCGTTTATTTCGCTGATGCGGTCAATTTCATCGCCGAAAAATTCAACACGGTAAGCATTTTCGTTTGAGTAAGCGGGAAAGATTTCAACAACATCGCCACGCACTCTGAATTTGTTACGGCTGAAATCAATATCGTTTCTTTCATACTGAATTGAAACAAGCTTTTCAATCAATTCATCTCTGCTTTTCTCCATACCCGTGCGAAGAGAGATAACCATACTGCGGTAATCTATGGGGTCACCGAGAGTGTATATGCAGGAAACGCTGGCAACAATAATAACATCTCTTCTCTCCGAAAGAGCAGAGGTTGCGGAATGGCGGAGCTTATCGATTTCATCGTTGACCGCCGAATCCTTTTCTATATAAGTATCCGTTGTCGGAATATATGCTTCGGGCTGATAATAGTCATAATATGAAACAAAATATTCAACCGCATTATCGGGAAAGAATTCCCTGAATTCCGAGCAAAGCTGGGAAGCGAGGGTTTTGTTATGGGCAAGCACAAGAGTGGGTCGGTTTACCTGCTCAATAACGTTTGCCATAGTGAATGTTTTGCCCGAGCCCGTAACTCCGAGAAGAGTCTGCTCGGAAAGACCGTTGTTGATGCCGTCAACAAGCTCCTTGATTGCCTGCGGCTGGTCGCCCGTGGGCTTATATTTTGAATGAAGAACAAACCTGTCCACCGTTGCACCTCCTTATGAACAAATGTTCTAATAAATTATATCATAATTAATTTTAAATGTAAACTATTATTTTTATTATATGCTTATTATCAACACATTTCATAAACAAATGCCTGATAAATTCTTTGTTTGTTGACATTTTTAACAAACAGTGGTATACTATACCACATAATTAAACATCATTCATATGAAACGGAGTGTTTGTTTTGAAAGGAATTATTCTGGCGGGCGGTTCGGGCACAAGACTCTATCCCTTAACGCTGGTAACAAGTAAGCAGCTTCTTCCTGTTTACGATAAACCGATGATTTATTATCCTCTTTCAACGCTTATGCTTGCGGGAATAAAGGATATTTTAATTATATCAACACCCACCGATACACCCAGATTTCAGGAGCTTTTAGGCAACGGCAGGCAGTTCGGCATCAGCCTTTCTTATGCTGTTCAGGAAAGTCCCGACGGTCTGGCTCAGGCTTTCATAATCGGCGAAAAATTTATCGGCAACGATGATGTTGCAATGGTTCTCGGAGATAATATTTTTTACGGCAACGGCCTCGGTCATATGTTAAGACAAGCTGCAAAGAATAAAAACAGAGCAACCATTTTCGGCTATTATGTTGATAATCCGCAAAGCTTCGGTGTTGTTGAATTCAACGAAAACGGCATTCCCGTTTCTATTGAAGAAAAGCCCGAGGTTCCCAAATCCAACTATGCCGTAACGGGTCTTTATTTCTATGATAACCGTGTTGTTGAATACGCAAAATCGCTCAAGCCTTCAAAAAGAGGCGAGCTTGAAATAACCGATATTAACCAGATATATCTGCAGAACGGCGACCTTGATATAAAGCTTATGGGCAGAGGCTTTGCCTGGCTCGATACGGGAACGGTTGATAATCTTATTGATGCCGCAAACTTCATTAAAACGGTTGAGAAGCTTCAGGGCATAAAGATTTCTGCTCCCGAAGAAATTGCATATAATATGCATTGGATAAGCAAGGAAGCCTTGCTTCGCTCCGCCGAAAAATACGGCAAATCCTCTTACGGTCAGCATCTTCGTGCGGTTGCAGAGGGTAAAATTCTTTATTCAACCGCAAAGCCCGGAGAAAGACCTTGCTGGGGCACGGAGGATAATCCATATGACAATCAATAAAACAGAAATTGAGGGTGTTTTTGAAATTGAGCCCAAGGTTTTCGGCGATTCAAGAGGCTGGTTTTGCGAAACCTATTCAAAAAAAGCTTTTGAAGAAAACGGAATAAATGCCGATTTTGTTCAGGATAACCGTTCGTTTTCAGATAAAAAAGGCACTCTCAGAGGTTTGCATTGCCAGACTGACCCGAAATCGCAGGCAAAGCTCGTTTCCTGCATCAAGGGTGAAATTCTTGATGTTGCGGTTGATATAAGAAAGGGCTCGCCAACCTATATGAAATGGGTTGCGGTTAAGCTTTCGCAGGAAAACAAAAAAATGCTCTTCATTCCCAAAGGCTGCCTTCACGGCTTTGTGACCCTTACCGATGATGTTGAAATTTCATATAAGGTTGATGATTTTTATTCGCCTGAAAATGACAGAAGCATCTGCTGGTGCGACGGCGAAATCGGCGTTGAATGGGGAATAACCGAGCCCATACTTTCAGATAAAGATAAAAATGCACCGCTTCTTAAAGACAGCGATGTAAGCTTTGATTTTTAAAAATTTAACATTGAATAAAGCATTTATTTTCGGCTCATACTATCTGTGAAAAAGTCAGGTGCAAACCCGATTTAATCAATTACCGCATAAGGAGTTGAAACGAATGCTTGATAAAATTTCTCTGGTCCTTGTAATTGTCGGTGCACTCAACTGGGGCAGCATCGGTCTGTTTCAGTTTGATATTGTTGCATGGATCTTCGGCGGGCAGGGAGCAATTCTCAGCAGAATTATTTATACTATTATTGCTCTTGCCGGTATCTGGTGTATCTCACTGCTTTTCAGAGAGTCTGATGCCATTGCCGCTGCCGATACGGATGATATGTAAAGAAGAAAACCGCCTTGAGCTTTTGAAAAAGTTCAGGGCGGTTTTGGTTTTATTTTTTCTTAAGTCTTTCACAAAGCTCTCTGTCGGGCGTTACCCACATAGTGTTATATGTGTGATAAATAACCTTGCCGGGCTTTGCTCCCGAAGGCTTTTTGAGTGAACGCACCTCGGTGTAGTCAACAGCAACCTGCGAGGATTCTCTGCCTCCGCTGTGGTATGCGGCAAGTGCGGCAGCCTGGCGGCAGGTAAGCTCGGGGATTATATCTCCGTTACCGATTACAACAACGTGTGAGCCGGGGATTTTCTGCGTATGAAACCAGGAATCATCCTTTGCGGCTGTTTTAAAGGTCAGAATATCGTTCTGAACATTGTTTCTGCCAACAAGGATTGTGTAGCCGTCATCCGAAACATATTCAAGCGGCGGCAAGGGCTTCGCTTTTTTTGATTTATCGTTTTTGGCTCTCTTGAGATAGCCTTGTTCATAAAGCTCATTTCTGATTTCCGCAAGCTCCGTATAGCCGTCGGCACGGTTGACCGAGTCAATAACGCTTTCAAGATATGCAAGCTCCTGCTCGCTCTGCTCAATCAATTCACCGAGCATATTTTCTGCGGTTTTTGCCTTGCGGTATTCCTTGAAATATTTCTGTGCATTTGCAGAAGGGGAAAGTGCGGGGTCTGCACTTATTCTCACGGGCTCATTGTTATTATAGAAATTTTCCAAATCATAGAAAAGCGAGCCTTTTTCAAGTCTGTACTGATTTGCAAGAATCAGCTCCGCGTTAATTCGGAGCGTATCTTTATCGGCACAAGCTTCAAGCTCTGCCTGCCTGCTTTGCAGCTTTCTTGCCGTTCTTGCAGAGGCATTTGAAAGCAGCTTTAACAGCGACTGGCTCCGCTGGCGGGTACGCTCAAAACGGTCTTTTTCATAATAAAAATCATCAAGAAGCTGCGAAAAGCTTTCAAATTCTTTTGCACTCACCGCAAAGCCGTATTGTGTTATATCCATAAATGTAAAGTCATAAGGCTTTACATTGTCACGCATAAGCATTGTGGGAACGGATTTGCCGCCCAGAAGAATGCTTTTGATTTCTTCAAGCTTTTTCCGAAGCCTTTCAGTTTGTATTTCGTTCATTCCCTCCGCAGCAATATCCGAGCCGCAGACAAAAGAGGCGATTTCCCGTGTTATCAAGGGAGAAAAGCCCTCTGCCGTGTCAAGAATTGCAGAAGAAAGATACTTTCCTTTTTTTGATTTGACCATTTCAACAATATCATCAACGGAAGTTTCCGCTATATTAAGCTTGTTCTGACGGGGAGGCAATTCATATTTAAGTGAGGGAAGTATCTGCCTTACCGATGATTGTGTAAAGTCAACTCGCTTTACAGAGTCGATGATATTTCCCTCGGAATTTATCAAAATAATGTTGCTGTGCTTTGCCATTATTTCAACGCAAATAGTGAAGTTTACGCTGTCGCCGATTTCGTTTGTTCCCGCAAGGTCAATAAAAACAACTCTGTCAAGTCCAAGCTGGCGAATATCGGTTATAACCGCACTTGATAAATGCTTTCGCAGAAGCATACAAAGCATAGGAGGCACGGCGGGGTTTTCTGGTGCATTTGCCGTAAGATGAAGTCGGGGGCTGTTTGCCGATGCCGAAACAAGAAGGCGGTAAGCACCTTCTCTTGAACGCAGATGAAACACCAGCTCATCTTTTGAGGGCTGGTGTATTTTTTCTATTCTGCTTCCGATTATATATCGTGAAAGCTCATTTTTAAGAAGATTAAGGGTAATTCCGTCAAGGGGCATAGTTTTTTCACCTTAATAAATATATTTTACGGGAGAATTCTGCGGAATAATTTCAGCTTCAACCGCAAATTCATTCTTTATTCTTTCTGCAAGCGAAGCAACAACGGGATTTTCGGTTTCAAAATGACCCGCCGCAATAAGTGTAATGCCGAGGTCAAGAGCATCAAGAAATTCGTGGTGAGAAATATCACCGGTAATATAAGCGTCGCAGCCGTTTTCGGCAACTGCCCTGATAAAATCTCCGCCCGCACCGCCGCACACGGCAACTTTTGATATTATCTTTCCGCTGTCGGCAAGGCGAATGCCTGTTTTAAGCTTTTTCGCAACCGTTTTTGCAAGCTCTTCTCCGTTTACGGGAGAAATCGCCGCTGCTCTTACCATTGATTCTTCGCCGTCGTCACAGAGGGGGAGTGCGTTTTCAAAGCCGAGTGTTTCGGCAAGAACATCGTTTACACCGCCTTTTGCGATGTCAAGCGAGGTGTGGGCACTGATAGCAGATATTCCGTTTGATGCAAGCAGAAAAGCCGCATCATCGGCAAGAAGATTCTTTGTTGCTCTGAAAATAACGGGGTGGTGGCTGATAACCAAATCACAGCCAAGTTCTTTTGCAGAGAGAACGGCGTCCTTTGTTATATCAAGCACAACGCCGATTTTTTTAACGGGTTTATTTTTATCGCCTACGGTAAGACCGCTGTTATCCCATTCGCACTGTGCGGAAAACGGGGCGATTCCGTCAATAAAATCATATATATCTTTTACTGTTGGATTACATTTCATTTAAGATTTTCTCCGTTTCAAGAAGGATGTTATTTATGTTTTCGGCTTCTTCGGGAGAGCCGTAATCTTTTTCAGCCTTTAATTTAATTCTCAGCCTTTCAGCAACCTTGTTGATAAAAAGTTTTGCTTCAGGCTTTTGGCATTTCGGCAGTTCTCCGGTGTATATGTAAGAATTACTGAATTCTTTTGTTTTGCCCGTGTATTCCGCCGCCATTGCACAGTATAGCTTGCCCGTATCAATGCAGGCGTCCTCGCAAATAATTGAAAATCCGTTTTCAATCAGGAATTTCCGAACATCTTCTGCGTGTGACTGCGGCTGAAGAATAATTCTTTTTTTGCTGTCCCTGAGCCAGTATGCTCTTGATAAAAGCTCTGCCATAAGAGTGCCGCCCATTCCGCAGAGGATGAAATCATCCGCTTCAAATGGCTCGATTTTATCAAATCCGTCAGAAAGACGAAGGGTGATTTTATCTGAAATTCCGTATTGCTCAACGGTTTTCTTTGCATTATCAAGCGGGCCCTTGCGTAAATCGCACGCAAGAGCCGAGGGTGAAATACCGTTTAAAACAAGATAAGCGGGAAGATATGCGTGGTCGGTGCCAATATCGGCAACAACGCTTCCTTTACGCACCATCTTCGCCGCCATCATCATTCTTTCGCCGAGATTGAGCATTTATGCAAGAGCTGCGTTAAGCTTTGCGATAAGCTCATCAGCATTTACTCCGTGAACCATGCAAGCCTGAGCAACAGATTCGTTTCTTGCGGAGGGGCAGCCGAGGCAGTGCATACCCATTTCAAGGAAGAAGGGAGCAAGCTCACGGTGTGCATCAAGAATTTCGCCGATTTTCATATCTTTTGTAATTTCAGTCATAATAAAAACATCCTTTCTGTGGTTTGAATAATTATAACACATATTTTTATTTATATCAATAGCATTATTGTTGACAAATTTATGTTATTTGTAGGTTTACAATAGAAGTGTTACAGTGAAACAAAAAACAAATGACGAATGGAA
>CALGRR010000111.1 GCA_937880805.1 uncultured Clostridia bacterium | reverse complement strand
TTCTACCATAGGAGGCTCTTTTTTTCATTGTCCGTTTTTACTGGACCTGTTCAAATCAAGTGACCGTCTTTCTTTATTACCAGATTTTCTTTGAAGCTATATCAGCAAGTGCCGATGCGATGAATTCGTCAACGCTCTTTGCACCGAGGTCGCCTTCGCCTCTCTTGCGAACCGAAACTGCACCGTCTTCAATTTCCTTATCGCCCACAAGAAGCATATAGGGAATCTTTTCAAGCTGTGCTTCACGGATTTTATATCCGATTTTTTCGCTTCTGTCATCAACAGAAACTCTCATACCCATACTCTCGAACTTTGCCGCAACTTCCTTTGCATATGCGTGATGGCGGTCTGCAATGGGAAGAAGTCTTATCTGCTCGGGTGCCATCCAAAGAGGAAGTGCACCTGCAAAGGTTTCAAGAAGATAAGCAAGAGTTCTTTCATAGCAGCCGAGGCTGGTTCTGTGGATAATATAGGGAAGCTTCTTTTGTCCGTCGGTATCAACATAATACATACCGAACTTTTCTGCAAGAAGCATATCAATCTGAATTGTTACGATTGTATCCTCTTTGCCGAAAACATTCTTGAACTGAACATCAAGCTTGGGTCCGTAGAATGCAGCTTCATCAATGCCGATTTCGTATTCAACACCGAGGTTGTCAAGAATCTTTGCCATTGTTGCCTGAGCTTCATTCCACTGCTCTGCTGTGCCCTCATATTTACTTGTGTTAGCGGGATCCCACTGCGAGAAACGGAATGTGCACTTATCAAGCATACCGACGGTTCCGAGAAAATATTTGCAAAGGCTGAGACAGCCCTTGAATTCTTCTTCAAGCTGGTCGGGGCGGAGAACAAGATGACCCTCTGAAATTGTGAACTGACGAACACGGATAAGACCGTGCATTTCACCCGAATCCTCATTGCGGAAAAGGGTTGATGTTTCGCCCAATCTCATAGGCAGGTCACGGTAGCTTCTTGCACTGTTGAGATAAACCTGATACTGGAACGGGCAGGTCATCGGACGCAGTGCAAGGCATTCCTTTTCTTCGTCGTCGGGGTCGCCGAGAATAAACATACCGTCACGGTAATGATCCCAGTGACCTGAAATTCTGTAAAGATCTCTCTTTGCCATAAGAGGAGTTTTGGTGAGAAGATAGCCGTTTGCCTGCTCAACATCCTCAACCCAACGCTGAAGGAGCTGAATTACTCTTGCACCCTTGGGCATAAGAATGGGCAATCCCTGACCGATTGACTCAACCGTCGTGAAATATCCGAGCTCTCTGCCGATTTTATTGTGGTCACGCTTCTTTGCTTCTTCAATAGCTTCAAGATGAGCTTCAAGGTCTTCTTTCTTAGTGAAAGCCGTGCCGTAAACTCTCTGGAGCATCTTATTGTTTGAGTCGCCTCTCCAATAAGCACCGGTGCAGGAGGTGAGCTTGAATGCCTTCACCCTGCTTGTGTCGGGAATATGGGGACCTGCACAAAGCTCATCAAACTCACCCTGCTTATAGAACGAAATCTTTTCGCCGTTATCTGCGTGTTCTTTGATAAGCTCAACCTTGAAATTCTCGCCCTTTTCTTCCATAAGCTTAATTGCTTCTTCGGGGTCAAGCTCATACTTTTCAAGAGGAAGACCTTCTTTAACGATTTTCTTCATCTCTGCTTCAATTTTTTCAAGCACCTCGGGAGTGAAGGGCACATCAACATCAAAGTCATAGTAAAATCCGTTATCGATAGCGGGTCCGATGGCAAGCTTTGCATCGGGATAAAGTCTTTTAACTGCCTGAGCAAGAATATGGGAAGCCGTGTGACGGAGTGCCCACTTGCCGTCGGGGTCATCAAAGGTAAGGATTTCAAGCTCGCAGTCGCTTTCGATTGCAGTTCTCAAATCCTTAACCTCGCCGTTTATTTTGCAAACGCAGGCTGCTTTATAAAGACCCATACCGAGGCTTTTGCAGATTTCCATAGCGGTTGTGCCGTTTTCAAACTCCTTTACGACACCGCCTTTGAGCGTTACATTTATCATTTCAATCATCCTTTCTCAATAAAAATAAAAAGCCTCATCCTGCAAAAACAGGATGAAGCATAATATACTCCACGGTTCCACCCGTTATTCCGATTTTAAATCGGCACTCGGCAGCCTTAACGCGGCTGAATCGGCCTTCCTTATTTCGGAGGCTCTCGGCAGTGGTAGCAATCCGCCGGCTTTTATCGCTCTTTCAGCACACGGAGCGACTCTCTGGAAAAGCTTTCTGCAAACGCCTTCTGCTTCAACGATTTCTTTTATTAGAAATTATATTATCACTCTGATTGAACAAAGTCAATAGAAATTATATAAAAAATTAATAAAAAACTTGACATTAAGCCGTTAAAAGTATACTATAGATACAATGGTGTTATATTGTGCCAAGAAGGGTGCTTTTGCATTCCGAAAACACCATTAGTTGATTTTTCGGTAAATTTTTTATATTGACCGTCTGTTGCTTTCGGGCACGGAAAAGTCACAAAATTTTTAAAACAAGGAGGTTTTAAACGCTTGGAAATTTGGTTAGCTATTCTTATTGCCGCCGTTGCAGCCGTTATTTTCTTTATTATCGGCTTTGTTGCTGGTGGTTTACATAGGAAGAAGGTTGCCGAAGCAGCCATAGGCTCTGCTGAAAAAGAAGCAAACAAAATAATCAGCGATGCCATTGCCGCCGCAGAAGCAAAGAAAAAGGAAAGCATTCTTGAAGCCAAGGATGAAATCCACAAACAGAGAACAGAAACAGAAAAAGAGCTTCGTGAAAGACGAAATGAAGTTCAGCGACTTGAAAGACGCATCACCCAGAAAGAAGAAACTCTTGATAAAAAGAGCGATAATCTTGAAAAGAAAGAAGAAGCTCTTAGCGAAAAGCTTAAGCTTGCAGATGAACGCCTTGAGGAAATTGAAAGCCTCAAGAAGAGCGAGTTTGAAATGCTTGAAAGAATTTCGGGTCTTTCAAAAGAGCAGGCTAAAGAGCACATTCTCAACATTCTTGATGAAGAGCTCAATCACGAAAAGGCTCTTAAAATCCAGGAATACGAGCAGAAAACAAAAGACGAATCCGATTCTCTCGCAAGAGAAATTATCACAACCGCAATTCAGCGTTGTGCTGCTGACCACGCATCGGAGGCAACGGTTTCCGTTGTTGCTCTGCCCAATGATGAAATGAAGGGCAGAATCATTGGCCGTGAAGGCAGAAACGTCAGAACCCTTGAAATGATTACGGGTGTTGACCTTATTATTGACGACACACCCGAAGCAATCACCGTTTCAAGCTTCGACCCCGTTCGCAGAGAAATTGCAAGACTCACTCTTGAAAAGCTCATTGCAGACGGCAGAATTCATCCCGCAAGAATCGAAGAAATGTATGATAAGGCAAAGCGTGAGGTTGAGGCAACAATCAAGCAGACCGGTGAACACGCTCTTATCGATGCAGGCGTTAACAATGTTCATCCCGAAATCGTTAAGCTTATCGGTAAGCTCCGCTACCGCACAAGCTACGGTCAGAATGTTCTTAACCACTCACTTGAGGTTTCCTATATTGCCGGTCTTATGGCGTCGGAACTTGGCACCGATGTTAAAACCGCAAAAAGAGCAGGCTTGCTCCACGATATCGGTAAAGCTCTTGACCACGAGATGGAAGGCTCACACGTTGACCTCGGCGTTGACTTTGCAAAGCGTTACAAAGAAAACGATAACATTCTTCACGCAATCAAGGCTCACCACGGTGAGATTGAAGCAAAAACAATCACCGCAGTTCTTGTTCAGGCTGCCGATGCAATTTCAGCCGCAAGACCCGGTGCAAGAAGAGAAGATGTTCAGAACTATATCAAGCGTCTTGAAAAGCTTGAAGAAATCTCAACTTCGTTTGAAGGCGTTGAACGCTCCTTCGCAATTCAGGCAGGCCGTGAAGTCAGAATTATGGTTAAGCCCGAAGTTGTTGATGACGATAAGATGGTGCTTCTCGCAAGAGATATTGCAAAGAAGATTGAGGAAAGTATGGAATATCCCGGTCAGATTAAAGTTAACCTCATCAGAGAAAGCAGAACAGTTGACTACGCTAAATAAAATATTTGATGGGGACTGTTTCGGCAGTCCCCATTTTAATTCAGGTGATATTTATGAATATACTTGTTATCGGAGATGTTGTTTCTACGCAGGGCTGCGAATTTCTGAGAAGCAGGCTCCCCTCTTTCAAGAAGCTCAAAGGAATAGATTTGTGCATTGCAAACGGTGAAAACTCCGCAGCAGGCAACGGAATACTTCCAACCTCCGCCAAATTCCTTTTTGACAGCGGTGTTGACTTTATAACAACCGGAAACCACGTTTACCGCCGCAGAGAAATTTATGAGATGCTTGACGAGAGAGAGGATATTATAAGACCCGCAAATTTCCATTCCTCAAATCCGGGCAGGGGATGGTCCGTTATAGATATGGGCAGCATCAAGGTTGGCGTTATCAATCTTATGGGCAATGTTTATATGGATAACTGTTCAAATCCGTTTCATTGCATTGATGAAATACTGCCCAAGCTTTCTGATTGCAGAATTATTCTTGTTGATTTTCACGCAGAGGCAACCGCCGAAAAGCGTGCAATGGGTTTTTATCTTGACGGCAGAGTTTCTGCAGTTTACGGCACTCACACTCACGTTATAACCGCCGATGCCTGCATTCTGCCCAAGGGCACGGCATATATTACCGATATTGGTATGACGGGGCCGAAGCATTCCGTGCTCGGAGTAAAGCCTGAAATCTCAATAGAATGGCTTCGCACGGGAATGCCCGCAAGGTTTGATACCGCAGACGGTGAATGCATATTAAACGGCTGCATATTTGAAATTGACAACAAAACCGGCAAAGCTCTTTCGGCTGAAGCTGTAATTATAGAATAAGGAATAAAAGCTATGCAAAAACTTCTCAGTCATATGCGTTCCGCGTGCCAGAAATATGAAATGATAAAAGAGGGCGATAAAATCGCTGTTGGCGTTTCGGGCGGCAAGGATTCCGTTTGTCTGCTTGCCGCAATGGCGAATCTACGGATGTTTTATCCGCAGAAATTCGATTTGGTTGCCATCACCCTTGACCCCTGCTTTAACGGCGAAGAGGGCGATTATTCAGAGATTCAGGCACTGTGCGATAAGCTTGGAATTGAATATATCATAAAACGAACTCAGCTTTGGGATGTTATTTTCAATGTAAGAAAAGAGAGCAATCCCTGCAGCCTTTGTGCAAGAATGCGAAGAGGTGCGTTGCACGATGCCGCAAAGGAAGCGGGCTGCAACAAAATAGCTCTCGGACATCATCTTGACGATGTTGCCGAAACATTTATAATGAATCTTTTCAACGGCGGCACGCTTGATTGCTTTATGCCCGTTACATATCTTTCAAGAAAAGATATATATATGATAAGGCCTATGATTTTTGCAAGGGAAAGCGAATGTGCAAGAGTTGTCCGCAGGGAGAATCTGCCCACTGTTAAAAGCAAATGCCCCGCCGACGGTGCAACCGAAAGGCAGGAGGTCAAGGATTTCCTTAATTCACTCGAAAAAAAATACGGCGACGTGAGAAGCAAAATTCTCGGTGCAATGCAGCGAAAAGAAATAAACGGATATTAAAAAAGGCACGGTTTTGAACTGCCCCAAATTGTGCGGACAGTACAAAAAAGGCTCTATGGCAGAAATAT